>JALNXB010000012.1 GCA_023230585.1 bacterium | reverse complement strand
TTATCTATATCTTGAATATAAGCAAATTCTGGCTTGAACTCTTGTATCTGTTCAGCAAACATATCTTTATTGTTACGGCAAGCAATGCCTAAAACTTTCCATTCAGAAGCCCGTTCTTTGACTACTTCAAGAACGTTTTTACCTACTGTGCCAGTACTACCAAGAACTATAATGTTTTTCATAAAGAGTACCTTATTATTGTTTACCCCCATTCCTTTTCCGCCTTCGGCGGGATTACCACGCTAAGAGGCGCTCGCAAAGACGGAATGGGGTAACTCTCGTTTTTAACAATTATTCTGTATTCGGCAATTTAAAAAACTTTAAACCCCTAACATCTGCAACAGTTGGTTTTTGGCTCCATTCAACAAAAGATGTCTCCGAAATAAGAACACCTTCTTGGTAACATTTATCCAAAAGTTGGTTCATACCATCTACCGCAACAAGAATATCCCCATCATTTTGTGATATTTCTTTTACATATTTTTTGGGGATATCAACTATTGGCGCTTGGTGTGCACCGTTAACAACCACAGTTTGAGCACGAGCTATCTTTAAATCACACACCGGAATCTCTTTATCACCTTGTAACCACTTAGCCACACTCACAAAAGGGTTCAAAGGTCCCCATTTATCTTCAAGAAATATTTCTCCTTCACCAGAAGCCCCTTCATACCAAGTTTTTTCTTTTGTAGCAAAATCCGCATTTACTGTTTTCTTGCTTCCTTCTATCCTAAACTTTGGTCCAATACCTTTTTCGCAGGCGTGAGATGCTATCCAGACAATCTCAACCCCTTCTTCTGTTTTAATTCTGATAGATAAAGTGTCTGTTGATTCAATATCGTTAGCTCTATAAAGTTCTGATTCAACAGAAATAGGTACGCCACTCAATTCCATCTCTTTGCCTACAAGAAAAAGTGGCAGATTTATATAATGGGCACAAGCGTTATTTAAAGGAGAATCAAGGACTATGGTATTGTTAATAGAGAGTTTTCCTGCCCAAGCATTACGGTTAAAATATGCTTTTGTGCGAGGCCATTCTGCTACAACAACTATCTTTTTTATTGTACCGATATCGCCTGATGCCAACATTTTTTTTAGTTCCCAGGTTACTTCTTTAAAACAGAGTTGGTAACCAATAAAAAGTTTTTTGCCAGACTTTTTTTCAGATAACGCAAGAGCATCTGCGTCTTGTATAGCACCAGATACAGGTTTTTCAAGGTACACAGGAAACCCTGCCTCAAGCGCTTTTATACCCATAGAAGTATGTAGAGGTATTCCAACAGGCAAGGTTATACAGTCAATATCATTTTTCATCTCAAGAAGTTTATCATAATCAGAAACAAGTTTAACCCCTTTTTCTTCAAGTTCAGTAGCCAATTTTTCGTTTTTTTCTCTCATATAAGCCACAACTGCAGTCAACTCAACAGGTTCACCAGCGTTTTGTGCCATAAGTATCTGACCTATATGGCTTCTTGAATACCCCAACAACCCCACAACCCCAAACCTAATTTTATTTCCATATTCTTTATTTGTTCTCATCTCAGTATCCCCCCAAATTTTCTTTTACGTTTCTGATATGAAGAGAGAGCCTCAAGAAAATCTTCTTTTGAAAAATCCGGCCATAATACCTTTGTAAAATATAGTTCACTATAAGCAGATTGCCACAAAAGAAAATTACTGAGCCTTTCTTCGCCTGAGGTTCTTATAATTAAGTCAGGGTCGGGTATATCAGAGGTATCAAGATATTTTTCTATAAGTTCCTCATTAACATCTTTCTCGGCACAACCTTCTGCTAATATTCTTTTTACTGCAGACGTTACCTCTTGACGACCTCCGTAGTTTATAGCCAATATAAGTGTAAGCCCGTCATTTTTTAAGGTAAGATTTTCAATATCAGACATACTTTTTTGTAAAAACTCAGGCAACTGGTCCCTTTGCCCAATAAACCTTACTCGGACATTTTTTTTGTTGAGTTCAACACTTTCTTTACGTAAATTCTGCTCCATTAACGTAAAAAGAAAACGGACCTCCTCCTCGGGCCTTCTCCAGTTTTCAGTAGAAAAAGAGTATAACGTAAGAAACCTAACACCTTCATCATCGGCTGTTGTAATTACTCGCCTAACCGTCTCCAAACCTTCTCTATGACCCATTATACGTGGTAATTTTCTCTTTTCTGCCCATCTTCCGTTACCGTCCATAATAATAGCAATATGGACAGGAACTATTCTAACATCATTATTGTTATGCACACCCAGTTCCTTTTATGTTTTTGTTAACCTCTTTTTGCCCCCCCCCCCAAGGGATAGAAGGCAAAAGCGAAATTCCGGATCAAGTCCGGAATGACATATAGAGGAAGTCCCCCATTTTATCCCTCTGCTACTCTTTTTCCCTTAGTCAGCAGAAAGCCCCTCCACCTACGCTAAAATGCAAGCTTCGGCGGATCTTAGCCCGAATGCTTTCTGAGGGATTTTTTCAATCTTAGGATATAACTATTGCACCAATAAAAAAATGAGATGCGCATTACATCTCAAACTTATCCCCAAGATAAACCTTCCTTGAATCAGGATGCTCAAGAATATCTTTTGATGTTCCCTCAACAAGTATCTTCCCATCATAAATAAGGTAAGCCCTATCTGTAATACCGAGAGTATCTCTAACGTTATGGTCTGTCAACAGTATACCGATACCTTGATTTTTAAGTTCAACTATTGTATCTTGCAGTTCAGATACTGTTTTAGGGTCTATCCCCGAGAAAGGTTCATCCAAAAGAAAAAATTTTGGCTGAAGAGTTAAACTTCTTCCTATCTCTAACCTTCTTTTTTCTCCACCAGATAGAGTACCAGCAATATGTTTTCGTAATTGATAAAGACCAACCTTATCAAGGTACATCTTTATAATATCATCTATTTTTTTTTTATCTTTATAATACTCTTCAAGTATGATACGAATATTATCTTCTACCGAAAGTTTATTAAAAAGAGCTATCTCTTGAGGCAAATATAACATCCCAGCACGAGCTCTTCTCCAAACGGGTAGCCAAGAAATATCTTCTTTATCCAGAATTATAGAACCTTTATCTTGACGCATAAAACCAAGCAACATCTCAAAGGTTGTCGTTTTTCCTGCCCCGTTAGGTCCAAGCAGACCAACTATCTCTCCTTGAGATACCTGCAAAGAAATATCTTTAACAGCAACAGTTTTCCCAAAAGCTTTTTGAAGGTTTATAGCTTTAAGCATTGTTAAAAAAGTTTCTCCACGTTTTCTCCGCCTACTTCTAAACCCATATGTTTGTAGGCAAACTCCGTAGCAACACGTCCTTGGGGTGTTCTTTTTAAAAAACCTTTCCTAACAAGAAAACTCTCATAAACCTCTTCAATAGTGTCCGACTCTTCTCCAACTGCTATGGAAAGACTTTTCAACCCAACAGGGCCACCTGCAAATTTCAGTATAAGGACTTCCAATACTTTTTTATCCATCTCATCCAGACCTTCTTCGTCAACATCCATCTTATCGAGAGCAAGAACTGAAATATCCTTATCTACAACCCCACTACCTTTCACCTGCGCATAATCTCTAATCCTTCTTAATAACCTATTAGCAACTCTTGGAGTACCTCTTGCCCTTTTAGCAATTTCTTGTGCACCTTCTTCAGTAATACTAACCTTTAGAAGGTTTGCGGACCTACTGATTATTTTCACAAGTTCTTCAGATGAATAATAGTCAAGACGATGAATAATTCCAAACCTGTTTCTTAAAGGAGAAGTAATTAACCCAACTCTTGTAGTTGCGCCCACAAGTGTAAAGTTTTTTATAGGTATCTTTACAGATTTAGCTTTTGGTCCTTCCCCAATCATTATATCTATACAAAAATCTTCCATCCCGCTATAAAGGTACTCTTCAATAGTTCGAGGCAACCTATGTATCTCATCAATAAATAGAATATCTCCGAACTCAAGGTTGGTAAGTATTCCAGCTAAATCCCCTGCTTTTTCTATAACAGGACCAGAGGTTGCTTTAACAGTAACGCCCATCTCGTTGGCTATAATATATGAAAGGGTTGTTTTGCCGATACCAGGCGGACCATAAAACAATACGTGGTCAAGGACTTCTTTTCTTTCTTTTGCAGCTTTAATAAAAACTTCCAGATTATCTTTTACTTTATCTTGCCCAACAAAATCTGAAAATCCCTTAGGTCTCAAAGCATTATCATAATTTGAATCTTCTCCTCCAGCAACTGGAGAGGTTATTTTCTCGTCCATTATTTATCAATTATTCCTTTTGAGGGCTTCTTTAATTATTTCTTCAATACTTGAAATTCCAACATTCTCCTTCATTATTTTGCTGACAGAAGATACTGCTTCTTTTCTTTTATAACCAAGCACAGTTAGTGCTTCAACGGCACTCGCAAAAACCTCTCTATTATCAACAAACTGTTTTTCCTGTGGAATATCAAGTTTCTCAACACGATGTTTCAACTCAACAATAATACGTTCACCTGTCTTTTTACCTATCCCAGGAATACCTGTAAAAAAGGCTGTATCTTCAGCAATAATAGCGTTATACAATTGGTTGATATTCATACCAGAAAGGATTCTTAGAGCCATCTTAGGGCCAATATTAGGGACAGTAATAAGAAGTTTAAACCCTTCTTTCTCCTCTATAGAAGCAAATCCATACAACTGCACCTCATCGTCTTTTGTTTGAAGAAAAGAAAAAAGTTTCACTTCGCTTCCTTCTTCTCCAATAGATTGAGAGGTTTCTATAGAAACGTTCAACGAGTAACCTATACCATTATTATCTACTACAACCCTTGCTGGAGACTTAAAAATTAGTTTACCGCAAATGTAATAAATCATTTTCTTTTTTATTTATAAGATAGGAAACAGCAACCGCAACAGCGTCGCTCTCGTCTAATCCATTAAAATTTTTATACCCTGTAATATGTTCCAGCATAAAACGAACTTGCTCTTTGGTTGCTGCCCCAGAACCTGTAATATTTTGTTTTACTTCTCTTGCAGGCAGAAGTTCAAAAGGAATCCCGTTCCTTAAAGCTGCTCCAACAAGAACCCCAGTAATCTGCCCTATTTTAAGTGTAATCTGAACATTTTTACCAAGATAAATCTCTTCAATAGCAATCACATTGGGTTGTAGTTCTTCCAATAAGTTGTCAAACTGTTCTAAAATAAGTTTGAGTTTTGTACTATATTTTTCCTTTATTGGAGGCGTAATTGTTCCTGTACACAAAACCGTCTCTTTTTCTCTACTACTCTTCTTTTCTATAAACCCGTAACCTATTTTATTTACACCAGGGTCGATACCCAATATTTTCATCTTAACCTATTCAGATTGCATTGATTCAAGGATTTCATCAGATATATCAAAATTTGCATAAGCGCCCTGAACATCATCGTGGTCTTCAAGTGTTTCAAGAAGTTTTAGCACCTGTTCAGCTGTTTTACCTTCAACTTTAACAGTATTTTTAGGAACAAAACTGACAATAGCATCCGTAACTTCAATATTTTTTTCAGCCAAAGCGTTCTTAACTGCTTCAAAATTTTCGGGTAGAGTAGTTATTTCAAATATATCATCTTCCAGAACCATATCTTCAGCACCTGCTTCAAGTACTATCTCCATTAGTTCATCCTCAGGCACCTTATCTTTTCCTATATTAATCATACCTTTCCTCTCGAATATCCAAGCAACACTACCAGAACCTCCAAGGTTTCCATTATGTTTAGAAAAGATAGACCTTATCTCAGAAGCGCTTCTATTCTTATTATCAGTTAAAACCTCAACAAAAAGAGCAACTCCACCAGGTCCATATCCTTCGTAAGTAACCTGTTCAATTATTACTCCACCGTCTTCTCCAGACCCTTTTTTGATGGCTCTCTGTATATTATCGTTAGGCATATTAAACCCTTTTGCTCTTTCAACAGCAAGACGCAACCGAGGGTTTGTATCAGGATTACCGCCTCCTGTCTTTGCAGCCATCATTATTTCCCTTATAAACTTGGTAAACATTTTACCTCTTTTAGCATCAGTAGCCATTTTTTTATGCTTGATACTGTGCCACTTAGAATGTCCAGACATATTTCCTCCTTTTACTTCTAATATCTTATTATATTAACAATAACTCGCCATTTTATATTAAAAATGACGGTTATTAATCTTTACCCAACTCTTTCCAAAACTCTTTTGCACTCATATCATCTATCATTTTCCTAAGTTTTTTTGCTTCTTCTTCGCTAATAGGTTTATCTGACAGATTAGTCTTAAAAAACTTAACATCCTTACCTTCTTTGATAATATCCATCTTTTCAAGAAGATTATCTGAAACCATTATATCCGCATTTAGCCTCAGTGAAATTGCGATTCCATCACTTGGCCGACAATCAACATTGATAATATTACCGTCTTTTGAAATAACCAGATGTGCATAGTAAACACCTTTTTTAAGAGAATGTATCTCCAACCTTAACAGTTTGGCAGAAAGAGATTCTATAATATTTTTAATTAAATCGTGGGTAAGAGGTCTAAAAAAGGAGGCATTCTCAAGAGCAATTAAGATTGATTGAGCTTCTAATATTCTTATAGCAATAGGTAAAAACTTTCCCTTCTCCCCTTTAAGGATAAGAACAGAAGAATTGTTCACAAGGTCAAGAGCAACTCCTTCTATTGAAACTTTCTCCATATTCAGCTTTCCTTTGCCTCTTTTTCTTTTTTTCTTTCGTCTATTATTTTTTGTGCAATATGTGCAGGTACAACCTCATAATGTGAAAATACCATTGTATATGTACCAGTACCGCTTGTTATAGACCTCAACTCGTTTGTATAGTTTGCCATTTCAGCTAAAGGTACTTGTGCCTTTATAACCTGACGTTTACCTGAAGAACCCATATCAAGCACCTTACCGCGCTTAGAGTTGACCGTTCCAATAACATCACCTATCAATTCTTGAGAAACGCTTATATCAACATTAACTATTGGCTCAAGCAAAATAGGGTTCGCCTGCATAAACCCTTTCTGTAAAGCCAGAGAACCAGCTACCTGAAATGCTATATCAGAAGAATCAACGGTATGGTAAGTTCCATCATAAAGTTTAACCTTTATATCAACTATAGGGTAGCCTGCAAGAATTCCTTTTTTTAAACTTTCTTTTATACCTTTTTCAACTGAAGGTATAAAGTTTCTCGGTATAGCACCCCCAACTATTGCGTCAACAAACTCAAACCCAGCACCTCTCTCGAGGGGCTCTATCTCTATAAAACAGTGTCCATACTGTCCTTTACCGCCGGACTGTCTCTTAAACTTACCTTCAGCAGGACCAGAATGAGAAACTATTGTTTCTTTATAGGCTATTTTTGGTATACCTTTTTCAACTTCAACACCAAACTTTGTCCTAAATTTATTTATAGCAATATCTATATGGGTATCTCCCATACCTGAAACTATAGTTTCACCTGTTTCTTCATCTCTAAAAACATTAATCGTCTTATCTTCCTCAACAATCCTATTGAGAGCGTTTCCAAGTTTGTCTTCCGTTCCTTTAATTTTGGGTCTGATAGAGTACGAAACTGCCCCCTCAGGCATTTTAGAAAGATTTAAAGCCCACGAAGCGTTTGGGTCACAGAAAGCATCTAAAGCTTGGGATTCAGAAAGTTTTGCAACTCCAACTACCTCTCCGGGCAGTGCTTCGTCAACGGGTTCTTGTTTTTTACCTTGTATCCTTAAAAGTTGCCCAACTCTCTCTTTCTGTCCTTTGGTAACATTTAAAAACTGAGAATTACTTTTAAGTCTACCAGAACAGACCCTTAGGTATGATATTTTACCAGCGAAAGGGTCAAATATAGTTTTTGCAACCAACCCTATCAAAGGTTGGTCTGGTGTTCTTGTAAACTCCTGTTCTTCCTCTTTAGCATTCACAGCTTTAAAAGGCAACATCTCTTCTGATGATGGCATATATTGCAGGATAAAATCTACCAACTCTTGAACTCCTACCTGTTGAGTAACAGAACCAGTTAAAACAGGTATAATACTTCCTTCCTTAAACCCTTTTTTAATATGTTCTGCCATCTCGTCGGCTGATATTTCAACACCTTCAAGATATTTTTCCATAAGAGTATCATCCAACTCTGCTATAACATCCATTGACGCCTGAACATACGGGTCAAAATCAGGGTTTTCGCCTACTTTTGCGCCCAACAAGTTAGCAACTCCCTTTAAAGAAGAACCTTCTTTTAAAGGATAGTTCACAAGAAGCAATTTTTTCCCAAAAAAAGATTCCATCTCTTCCCATACCTTATTAAACTCGACCTCAGGCAGATCCATCCGATTAATAAACAACGCTGCAGGCATCCCTTTTTTAGTAATAAGTTCCCACTGTTTTTCAGTAGAAGGAGTAATACCTTCATCAGCGCCTACAACAAGAATACCAATATCTGAGGATTCTATACCACATACCTGTTCTCCGATAAAATCCATATATCCTGGAGCATCCAAAATATATATCATTGCATCGCCTTTCTTCACATACCCGAACCCCAAGTTTAAACTCATTTGACGACTTATCTCTTCAGCATCAAAGTCAAAAATAGTGTTTCCTTGAGATATCTCGCCAATCCTATCTATCATACCAGTTTTATAAAGAATCGTTTCGGCAAGGAGTGTTTTCCCAACGTGGTTATTCCCAAAAAGCCCTACATTATAAATCTTACTCATTTTTCCTCCGATTCAACATTTTTATCTCATTTTCTATATTTTGGGTCTGTTGCCCTCTGTATCTTAACATTCTTTTTAGGTTTAGATGTTTTAACAAGTCCATCTATCAAAAGATTATATTCTTCTCTATCTATAGGTAGTTTTACAGATTTATTTTTTTTCCAAGAAAGGATACAAGCATTATAAAATTCCACTGAATAAAGCCCTTCTTCCCCAGGCGTGATTAACTCCTCACCATTAAGTATTGAATCAGCAAAATTTCTAATTACTTCAATATGCCCTTTCATAGCGTCTGTATCAAGAGATATATCTACCTCTTCATATTTTAAAGTCTCCCACATATCTTCCGCAGAAACGATACTTTCGGGTATCGATTTTTCGTATTTATAAAATTTCAAGTTTTGAGAATCCAATACAAGTTTCCCCTTTTCTCCACATATTTCAATATGGTGCCCCTCTATAGGTTCCAAAGTAGAAACATAGTAGTACCCACAAGCACCATTTTTATACCCCAGGAGAGCGTGTACCTCGTTTTCAACCTCTATATCGTGATATGCTGTCCTTGTTTTAGTTTCTATTTCTATAGGCAGACCTCCTAACAACAGAAAAACGTCTATCATATGGGGCGCTTGATTAACAAGAACACCAGCCCCCTCGCCCTTCCAAGTAGCACGCCATATATTACTGTTATAATAAGCTTGAGTTCTAAACCAAGAATCTATACACAAGGTTCTCACTATTTCCCCAATATACCCTTTTTTAACCAATTCTAATGCTTTTTTCACTCTCGGTTCTGCCCGTCTTTGCATCATCATTGAAAAGATTTTGTTGTTATCTTTTGCTGACTTAATCATTCTGTCAGCATCTGCCACAGTAACAGCGATAGGCTTTTCCGCAAGCACATGTAACCCGTTTTCAAAAGCATACACGCTTATTTCAGGATGAGTCCAGTGAGGTGTAGCAATAATGACAGCATCACATAAACCGCTGGTTATCATCTCTTTATAATCTGTAAAAGGTTTTACTCCAAACTCCTGAGCATTTTTATTAACAACTTCTTTATCTCTGCTGGATATACAAGTCAACTCAGTCTGTTCAAGAGCAATAACATCTTTACAGTGGGCGTATCCCATACCGCCCATACCAATAACTCCAATTCTTATTTTTCTCATAAAAAAATCTCCACACACTATTTTAAAAATAGGAAAATTTAATACAAACTTAAAACCTTAACCTACAATAGAATATTTTTAAGGTAAATTCTGAAGTTTAGGGTCGGTAACTCTCTGCTCTTTAACTCCTGTTTTTTCCTTTGATGTTTTTTTCAACTCTTCCATAAGTTCATCGTACTCTTTTCTTGGAACAGGAATATTAACTGGTTTATCAAGTTTAGCAGACATTATGCAAGCATTAAAAAATTCTACTGCGTTGATACCCTTTTCTCCGGGTGTAAGCCGTTTTTCGCCTTTCAGGATTGCGTCCCTAAAATTTTCCATTATAGTTTTATCTATATCTGGTACCAATTCAACAGATTCATGTGTAACTACCATCTTATCCCACATCTTATCGGCACTAAGAATATACTCTCTTAAAGGTTGAGAATTTTTACTCAACATAACATCAGTCCCTCTAACAACAAGTTTCCCTTTATCTCCTACAAACTCCATATGAAGCGGACCTTCAGATTCACAGGTAGAAGTATAATAACAACCCCAAGCACCGTTTTCATATTCCAATGATGCCTGCACTTCATCTTCAACTTCTATTCTATGGAACTTCGCTCTTGCTTGAGCCTGAATCTTAATAGGCATACCACCTATATGTGTAAACATATCTATTGTATGAGGCGCCTGATTACATAACACACCACCACCTTCTCCAACCCATGTAGCTCTCCAAGTCCCACTATCATAGTATGACTGAGTTCTTTGCCACGGGTCCACACACAATGTTCTATGTATCTCTCCCAACTCTCCACTCTCAACAATCTCTTTCAGTTTAAGGGTAAGCCCTTGCAACCTTCTCTGGTAGTTAACCGAAAAAACTTTACCACTCTTTTTTGCTGCCTCAATAATCTCATCTGCTCCACTAACAGTTACAGCAATAGGTTTTTCGCACAGCACGTGTAACCCTTTTTCAAAAGCGTACACACTAATTTCTGGGTGCACCCAGTGAGGAGTCGCAACAACAACAGCATCACATAGACCGCTATCTATAAGTTCTTTATAATTCAAGAAATATTTTGTCTGAAACTTTTCTGCTCTCTCTTTTGCTACCTCTTCATTAATATCGCATACACAAGCTAGTTCCACCTGTTTATTTTCATCCTGCAACAATTTTGCTCTGTGACAGTGTCCTCCCCCCATACCCCCAACACCTATAACACCAATTCTGACTTTTTCCATTATTCCTCCTTAATAAAAACAAACTTAATTTTTCTTTTGATTGTTGACCTTATTTATAATATAATATATTGACTTATTGGTCAAGAAAAGATAGGAAAAATGGAAAATAAAGAGCCAGACGAGTTAAAAATCCTTTTAAAAGGGAAATCCCCGAGCGAAATTGCCGAAATAGTGGAAAATTACTATAACGCAAAATATGAAGAAGAGAAGATTTTTACAGGTAGAAATCTTCTTGTTCCGATTATCTTTTTTATAGTCTTAATTATTTTATTGGTTATATTTTACAAACTTCTTGCTCTTTCTTCTGCTCAAAAGAAAGACCAACCTATAAACCATTTTAACAAAACTTTAGAAGAAAAATATAGTTATGTGGACTAAAATATACATTCTTGTTTTCTTTACAAGTGGAATCTTATCCTTAATTTTTACCAAGTTAGCTGGAGTTGTAGCAAAAAAAACAGGCATAATAGATATGCCCTCTTCGAGGAAAGTCCACAAACAACCTATTCCTCTACTTGGAGGTCTTGGTATATATTTTTCTTTCGCTTTAACAATATTGATAGGCCTTTTTCTTGCCAAACTACAACTAATGCCTGGTTATTTACTGGTTCATTCACCTGGAATTTCGCATACATCAAAAAAACTTGCAGTCATTTTAACAGGAGGTTTTCTGGTAGTTGCTTTTGGTCTTATAGATGACATTAAAGGCGTAAAACCTTTCCAGAAACTAATTTTACAAACAATTGTTGCAATCATAGTCTTTATGGAGGGTATGCGTATATCTCTATTCTTACCTACCCTTTTTCATTCTTTTGTCTTGACTATTGGCTGGTTTGTCCTAATAATGAATAGTTTTAACCTTATGGATAATATGGACGGATTAAGCACAGGAGTTGCTTTCATTACTGGTTCAATACTCTTTATATTTGCTTTACAAATGAACCAACTTTTTATAGCCACCATACTTGCAGCTTTTCTTGGTAGCATAGTTGGATTTTTAAAGTATAACCTACCTCCTGCAAAAATTTTTATGGGCGAATGTGGAAGCAGTTTTATAGGTTTTTTTCTTGCAACCATTTCTATCCTGATGACATTTTACAGATACGAGAAACACCAGACTTTTCTACCATTTTTTGCACCTCTTATAATTTTTTCAATACTTTTCTTTGATACCACTTCGGTTATCTGGATAAGAACAAAACGGAAACTACCTATATTCAAAGCAGACAAGAACCATTTTTCACATAGGTTGGTCAATATAGGTATGTCTCAAAAACAGGCTGTCTTATTTATATATCTACTAACTATATGCACAGGTATTGGCTCCCTGTTATTGAGCAATTTAAACACTTTTGGTGGAATACTGGTTATTATTCAGGTCTTTATTATTATTAGTTTAACAGGTATATTAGAATTTGTTGGGAAGAAGAAAGAGGAACGAATTAAAAACTCATAATATTAAAGCATTACAAAACATCAAATACTAAAACCTCATAACAATTCTTTAAAACTTTTCAAATAAAAGAGGCAAGTAATTACAACTGTATAATTTCAATTAAACCCCCTAACTAAAAATATGGGGTAAAGGAGAAGTTGGAATATGCTTATATACTTAAATGGTAAATTGGTAGAGAAAGAAGAAGCAAAAGTATCTGTTTTTGACCACGGGTTATTATATGGTGATGGAATATTTGAAGGAATTAGAATTTATAATGGGAAGATTTTTCGGCTTGATGAACATATCGAGAGACTATTCTACTCTGCAAAAGCAATAATGCTTGAGGTTCCACTAAATTTTTACGATATGAAAAACGCAACCATTCAGACAGTCAGAGCAAACAAACTCAAAAACGGATACATACGACTGATAGTAACTAGAGGTGTTGGCGACCTCGGTTTAGACCCTCGCAAATGCAAAATTCCCACTTTAATAATTATAGCAAACGAAATAAGCCTATACCCTGAATCTTTATATGAACAAGGTTTGGCAATAATTACAGTACCAACAAGAAGAAACCTTACAGAATCAATAAATCCTGCTATCAAATCTCTCAACTACCTGAACAATATAATGGCAAAAATAGAAGCAAACAACGCTGGAGTTATGGAAGCAGTAATGTTAAATCAAGAAGGTTTTGTTAGCGAGTGTTCAGGCGATAATATTTTTATAGTTAAAGACAAAACAGTTTATACTCCACCAGCGTCTGCTGGGGTACTTTACGGCGTAACAAGAGAAGCAATAAAAGAGATATGCATAAGACTGGAAATTGAATTTAAAGAGATTAACCTAACTCGATACGATATTTTCAACGCAGACGAATCTTTTTTATCAGGAACAGCCGCTGAGATTATCCCTGTAATATCATTAGATAACAGAATAATAGGGAACGGTAAACCGGGCGAAATAACAAAAACAATACTGACCGCATTCCAATTAATGACCCAAACAGAAGGGGTTCCCATATATGAGTAAAGCGTAGTTATATTACAAAGGTATTTGGTGTCAATTCACAACTTATGCAATAAAAGAAATTGTTAAAAAGCCATAAATTATGGTAAACTGTTATACCATTTTTAATTTATGAAGAACTATGAGAGGTAGCCTTCAGCAAATACCGTTTTAGAGTAGATAGTCTACCTCACAACTTCGTTGGAGCAAGGAGAATGGTGGAGTAGAAATTAAAAGCCCCACACCCCAAACCTCTTCTCTTGGGGGTAACGGAGAAAAGAAAGAAGAAAGGAGCAATGTTAATGTTTGAAAGGTTCACAAAACGTTTAAAAGAATTACTTACTCTTGCCAGAAAAGAAGCTTTAAAATTTGGGAATAACAAGATAGACCCAGAGCATATTCTACTTGCAATGCTTGTAGAAGGCAAAGGCAAGGGTGTGGCTATACTTACCCATTTAGGAGTAAATGTTAGAACTCTAAAATATGATTTAGAAAAAAATATGAAGTTAGGCTTCCCTGTAAACATAGGAGATATTCCTCTTAGTTCAAAGTCTCAACTGGTTCTTAAATTAGCAGTTAAAGAAGCTCAACTTCACGGGCACGCCTATATTGGCACAGAACATATTCTTCTGGCAATTATTTCTCAAGAAGATACTCTCCCTTCAAAAATTTTGAAAGCTATGGGCATAACCCACAGCAACGCTAAACAACTTTTAGATGACCTGATACAAACTCAACAGCCACAAAAATGGCAAAATTATAACAAACCAATCATTACTCCATCACAATTCCAAAAAACAAGACCTGCTGCTATAGATGTTTTTGGTAGAGATTTAACAAAACTTGCACAAGAAGGTAAACTTGACCCTGTTATTGGCAGAGAGATGGAAATAGAAAGGATGATACAGATTTTATGCCGCAGAAAAAAGAATAACCCTGTACTACTTGGAGAACCTGGTGTTGGAAAAACAGCTATAGTTGAAGGTTTAGCTGAACAGATAGTCTCTAATAAGGCTCCAGAAATTCTGAAAGACAAAAAACTCATTATGCTTGACCTCTCTTCTATGGTTGCTGGAACAAAATATAGAGGCGAATTTGAACAGAGAGTTAAATCTGTTATAGATGAGATAAAAACTTCAAGGAACATTATAATTTTTATTGATGAAATACACACACTTGTCGGAGCGGGTGGTGCTGAAGGCGCTATTGACGCATCCAACATTTTAAAACCAGTACTATCTCGTGGAGAGATGCAATGTATAGGCGCTACCACTTTAGATGAGTACCGTAAATATATAGAAAAAGATGGTGCTTTAGAAAGACGGTTTCAACCTATAATGGTAAACCCTCCAAACGAAAAAGAGACTATTGATATATTGAGAGGACTTAAAGAGAAGTACGAACTCCACCATAAATTGAAAATTTCGGATTCTGCTATTTTTGCAGCAGCAAAACTTAGCGATAGATATATCACAGGAAGGTTTCTTCCAGATAAGGCTATCGACTTGATAGACGAAGCTGCTAGCAGAAAAAGGCTCAAATTAGATAAAAAAAAGAGTGCAAAAGGAGCTTTTGAAACAGTACCACCCTCTTTCCCCAAAGACCCTCAAGACTGGCAAGACCTCAACTTAGAAGAACAGAAGATAATAACCAGTGAAGATATATCAGATGTAGTATCTCAATGGACAGGTATACCAGTATCTCAGATATGCAAAGAAGAGAAAGAGAAATTACTTGAAATGGAAAACACCTTAAACCAGATTGTAATAGGTCAAGAACCCGCTGTATCAGCAATAAGCAGAGCCATAAGACGTTCGAGAGCGGGCTTAAAAGAAAAGAGGAAACCTATTGGTAGTTTTCTTTTCCTTGGACCCACAGGAGTTGGTAAAACGCTTCTCGGTAAAGCCTTGGCAAAATTTCTATTTGGAGATGAACAAGCCCTTGTACAAATAGATATGTCTGAATATATGGAAAAGTTTTCTATAAGTCGGCTAATTGGCGCTCCTCCAGGATATGTTGGGTACGATGAAGGCGGACAACTTACAGAAAAAATCAGAAGAAGACCTTATAGCGTAGTTCTTTTTGATGAGATAGAAAAAGCTCATCCTGAAGTCTTCAATCTACTTTTACAGGTACTTGAAGACGGACGTCTTACAGATAGTTTTGGTAGATTTGTAATGTTTCACAACACCGTACTTATTATGACATCAAACTTGGGCACACAACTTTTTAAAAACCGTGCTACTATAGGTTTTAGCACTCAAAAAGACGAGAGTTCTCAAACAAAACTTAAAGAACTTATTGAAGAGCAGGTTAAAAAAACTTTTCAACCAGAATTCATAAACAGAATAGACGAGATGGTTGTCTTTAATTCTTTAACAACCGAAAATCTTTTGAATATTATTGACCTTGAGTTATCACAGGTTTTGGACAGACTGAAAGATATAGGGATATATGTTTCTGTTTCTGCTAAAGCAAGACAGTTCCTTCTTGAGAAAGGAACCAATAAAGAGTTTGGGGCAAGACCTCTTAAAAGAGCTATTTCAAAATATATCGAAGATACTCTTTCAGAAATCATTCTGCAACAAGAAGAACCTCAAAACTTAAATATCTCTGTTGGTGTAAAAAAAGGAAACCTAACTTTTAAAATGTCAAAAAAACAAGGAGCTGAAATTGATGAGAAAACTGATTCTCCTACTCTTACTTCTATTTAGTACACCATATCTTTTGTCTGCTCAAACAATTAAAAACATTGAAATATATGGCAATAAAAGATTAAGTGAACAGGTTGTCAGATCATACCTTCAGACAAAACCAGGCTTGCAATATAGAAAAGATGTGATGGATAACGATATTGCAAAACTTATAGAAACTGGGTTTTTCAAAAAGGTCAGGTACCAAGAAAGCGAAAAAACAGAAGAAGAAATAGTTATAAAAATATACCTCGAAGAGAACCCTACCATAAGCGATATTAAGTTTGTAGGTAACAAGGTCTTTTCAGCAAAAAAACTTAAAGGGTTTATAGATATCAAAAAAGGTGATATTTATAATGAGATAAAGTTAAAAACCTCTCTTGACAAAATAGAAGAGAAATATAAAGATAAAGGGTTTACCTTTACTAAAACCGAAGGAGATGCAAGCCCACTCAAAGAAGAAGTCTTGATAACCATAAACATCAAAGAAGGAACCAAACCCTATATAAGAAAAATATCTTTTGATGAAAACATTTTTTTCACTCCTACCAAAATAAGAAAATTGATGAAAACAAAAGAAAGGTTTATGCCTTTCAAAAAAGGTACTTTTAAGACGGATATTCTTGAACAAGATATTTACAATATTACCAACCTTTATATGAACTCAGGTTTTCTTGATGCCGAAGTAAACTACGAGTTTCTTGAACACGAGAAAGGTGGACTTATTTTAAAACTTAATATTGATACAGACAAACGGTATTTTCTTGGGAATATTGGGTTTAAAGGTACCCTGTACGCTGAAGAAGAAACCTTAATTAACCAACTTGAATTAAAAACAGAAGGAGCGCCCTTAAACAGGTCTCTCCTTGAAAAGAACCAAAAAAAGTTGTCCGAATTTTACCTAAACAAAGGTTACATTGCATCTAAAATCACAGAAATACCTTTACCATCTGATAAACCAGATGTAATGAATATCACCTACTTTATTGAACCGGGCAATATATATAAAGCTGGAGAAATTAAAATCGTTGGTAACACAAAAACAAAAGATAAAGTCATAAGACGAGAATTGAAGGTTGAACCTTCCAACACAATAACCTCTTCTGATATACTTAAAAGTTTTAACAACCTTTATGACCTAAACTATTTTGAAAAGATTAACATATACCCAGAATTTACAGAACAACAAGATATTGCCAACGTTGTTGTTGATGTTATAGAAAGAGATAAGACAGGCGTATTTCTTATTGGAGGCGGGTATAGTAGTGTAGATAATCTTATAGGTATGATAAGTGTACAACAATCAAATTTTGATATATCCAACCCTTGGTCTTTCCAAGGTGGCGGTCAAGACCTCCAACTATCTTTTGAATTTGGTACAGAAGCAAAGAATTACAGGTTAAGTTTTACTGAACCTTACTTTCTTGATAAACCTATATGGGCTGGTTTTGATATATACGGAACAAAAAGAGAATGGCGAGATTATACCGAAGAGAGGAAAGGATTGGCTTTGAGAGCAGGTAGAAAATGGGAGAACCTATCTCTCGGGTTTAACCTTAAAACAGAAGCCATAGACCTTTACGATGTAAATGTTGCACGAATCCCCTCCATTGTGTCACAAGAGGGAAAGAATAGAAAAAACAGTTTAACGGCTACACTAACACACAGTTCTCTCGATAGACGAAGAGCGCCTTCCAAAGGGAACCTTGCAAAAATCTCACTTGAATCGGCAGGTGGACCTTTACAGGGAGATATTAACTTTACGAAAGCTGTATTAGAAAACGATTTTTACTACCCTATAAAAAACTTTACTTTCCGTAGCAGAACTTATGCTGGTTTTATAGAGGAGACAAAAAAATCAGAAGATATCCCTATTTATGAGCGGTTTTTTGGTGGTGGTATTGGAACAGTTAGAGGTTACAAAGAGAGAAGCATTGGACCAAAAGACCCAACAACCGATGAACCAGTGGGAGGTAAAGCTTTATTTGCGCAAAACTTTGAATTGGTGTATCCTATATATCAGGATACACTTAAAGGAGTATTTTTCTGCGATATAGGTAATGTATGGGACAGTTTTGGAGACTTTAGCGATTTACGCAAAGGAGCTGGAGCTGGGATTAAGTTTGTTGTACCCATATTGAACGCCCCAATTGAAATATACTACGGAATAGCTTTAGACAAAAAACCCACTGATGATAATGGTAGATGGCACGTGGGGATGAGTTTTGGTTTTTAAATTACCAACGGAGGCATTATGGTAAAGAATATTAGGTTTGTTGTATTTATGATATTAGCATCAGTTATTCTTTTATGTGGTAACCTTGTAGCTCAAACAGCAAATATAGGTTATGTAGATATAAGACAGGTTTTTGCTGGCTACAAAAAAGCTCAAACAGCTGAAGCTAATTTTAAGCAAGAGATTGAAGCCGAGAAGAAAAAAATTGACCAATGTAAAGAAGATATTACTTGTATGCAAGCAGAATTTGAACAGAAAAAAGATATTCTTAAACCAACCGAGAAAGCAAAAAAAGAAGAAGAACTAAAAGGAAAAGTTAAAGAATATTTTTCTCTCGCGGAAACTACAAATAAACAACTCGACACAAAAAGACAAGAACTTGAAGAGAAACTCCTTGAAGAGATAAGAAAAGAGGTAAACAAATATGGTAGTGCGAAAGGTGTTTCTGTTATTCTTGATTCAAGAATGGTACTTTTTGGACAGCCAGGTATGGACTTAACAGAAGAAATCATTAAGGTTCTTAATGCGAAACAATAGTGGAAAAGTATATGAAAATGAAGGTCAAAGAGATTGCAAAAATACTTAAAGGTCAAGTTGTAGGAGACGAAGAAGTTTTTATTACAGGAGTTTCAGGTATAAAGGAAGCTAAAGAGGGAGACCTTACTTTTATAGCAAACAATAAATATAGGCCTCTGCTACAATCTACAAAAGCTTCTGCAATACTTGTTCCTACCGATACAAACAATTCAGTAGAAGCAGTCCTTATACAAGTGGAAAACCCTTCTATTGCTTTTGCCAATATGTTAAATATTATTGGTCCTGAACCTATCGTTTTTTCGCCAGGCATACACCCAACAGCCATTATAGGCAAAAATGTAACAATAGGGAAAGATGTCTCAATACAACCTTATGCTGTCATAGAGGACAACTCTACATTAGGAGATAACACTATAGTAGGTTCTTCTGTATATATAGGGCACTACACAAAAATAGGCAAGGATTCCATTATATATCCACACGTTATTATAAGAGAACGGGTAACAATTGGAGATAGGGTTATTATACATCCCGGCACAGTAATTGGAGGCGATGGTTTTGGATTCGCCACAGTAAAAGGGGTTCACCATAAAATCCCTCAAATAGGTACTGTTATAATAGGTAACGATGTAGAGATAGGTTCAAATGTTACCATTGATAGAGCAAGGTTTAATAAAACCTACATAGGTAACGGCGTCAAGATAGACAACCTTGCACAGATAGCCCATAATGTTAGCATAGGCGACAACACAATAGTTGTTGCTCAGGTAGGAGTAGCAGGGAGCACAACTGTTGGTAAAAACGTAATTATTGCAGGTCAGGCAGGTATTACAGGACATATAACAATTGGAGACAACTCTATAATAGGGGCTAAGGCAGGAGTTACAAAGAATATTCCGCCAAATACCCATGTCACAGGTTTTCCCGCAAGAGAAAAATGGGAAGATATGCGATTACAGGCATATTCACGAAAACAACCTGAGTTAATAGATAAACTAAAAAAGCTTGAAGAAAGACTAGAAAAAACAGAAAGGAGATTAAAGGAAATATATGGAGAAGATGACCCAGAAAACACTTGAAAACTCAGCAGAAATAGCAGGTATTGGACTCCACACAGGAGAAGCGAGCAGGTTGGTTTTTAAACCAGCCCCTGTTGATACTGGAATAATTTTTTTTAGAACAGATGTCCCTAACTCTGAACCAGTCAAAGCAGGGATAGACAACCTTCTTGACAACACTAAGTTCCCAAGAAGAACATCTATTGGTAACTCACAGTTTCAAATACATACTATTGAACACCTTCTTTCAGCACTTTATGCAATGGAGATAGACAACCTGTTTATAGAGATGGAAGGCAACGAATGCCCCGGCTTAGACGGTAGTTCAAAACCTTTTATAGATATCTTTAAGAAAGCTGGGATTAAAAACCTACATAAAGAAAAAGAGGTTTTATATTTAAAAGAACCTATCTACATATCAAGCAATGGCTCACATATAATTGCTTTGCCTAACGATTCCTTGAAGATTTCTTATACATTAGATTATCCTGAAACAATTCTCAAATCTCAGTACGCTTCATACAAAATAACACCAGAAATATACGAGAAAAATATTGCTTCCGCAAGAACTTTCTGCTTGAAAGATGAAGTTGAATCTTTAAGAAAAATGGGGCTTGGCAAAGGGTCAGACTACAGCAACACCCTTGTTATAGACGATGAAAAGAGTGTAATTGATAATGAGTTTAGGTTTTCCGATGAACCAGTTAGGCACAAAATAAACGACCTGTTAGGAGACCTTGCAGTATTAATTAACTACGTACGAGCTCATATTATTGGTATAAGAAGTGGGCACGCTCTTAATACAAAACTTATCAGAAAAATACAAGAACAGAACAGAACGGACAGGTTAGGGGGTGTTGGTTCGCCATCTCCAACAATTGCCAGAAGTAATGTTTTATCTATAGAAGAGATAGAAAAAATAATTCCTCACAGGTTCCCTTTTCTGTTGGTCGACAGAATAATCGATTTAACAGATAGTAAAGCTGTAGGTATAAAGAATGTTACAATGAACGAATGGTTTTTCGAAGGTCACTTCCCAAACAAACCTGTTATGCCGGGTGTATTGATAATAGAAGCAATGGCACAGGTTGGGGGAGTGCTTATGTTAAGCAAAGAAGAGAATAGAGGTAAACTTGCATACTTTATGAGCATTGATAATGCAAAATTTAGAAAAGCTGTAAGCCCTGGGGACCAGTTATTGCTTGAGGTTGAAGTTATTAAACTTAAAAGCAGAATCGGGCAACTACGAGGCAAAACCTATGTTAACGGAAAACTTGCCACCGAAGCTTCCTTTAAATGCACCATAATAGATGCTTGATAATATAACCCAAAACAACCACAAATGGCTAATATACATCCTACTGCTATCGTTTCAAGTAAAGCCAGTATTGGCGACGATGTAACAGTAGGTCCTTTTTCTATAATAGGCGATAATGTTACCCTACATAATGGATGCAAGATAGGTTCGTCAGTTACTATTCAAGGCTACACAGAGATAGGGGCTAACTGTAAAATATTTACTGGCGCTGTTATAGGAAGCCTTACCCAAGACTTAAAATATAAGGGCGGTAAAACTTTTATAAAGATAGGGGCTGAAAATACCATCCGAGAATATATCACCATAAATTCAGGGACTGCAGAAGGAGAAACAACCTACATCGGCAACAAGAACCTTTTAATGGCTTATGTTCATATAGCCCATAACTGCCACATAGGTAATAATGTTATTATTTCTAATGTTGGCACTCTTGCGGGGCACGTGATTGTGGAAGATTTTGCTGTAATTGGAGGTTTAGTAGGGATACACCAGTTTTGCCGAATAGGTAAACACGCCATCATAGGAGGTTGTTCCAAAGTTACAAAAGACATTATTCCCTATGTTATGGCAGACGGACACCCAGCCCTACCATTTGCAGTTAACAAGGTTGGGCTAAATAGGCGTGGTTTTTCATCAGAACAGATAAAGGTAGTAGAAACAATCTATAAACACCTGTTTCGTTCAGGGCACAATGTTTCAGAAGCCCTTAAACTGATAGAAGAGATGGAGCAGACCGAAGAAGTTTTATCTATTACCAACTTTATAAAGCAGGCAGAAAGAGGAATTGCAAGACCAAAAGACAAACAAAGGCAAGGTTAAAAACATAAAAGAAAAGCGTATGAGGTGTCTATTCACTCCCTTTTTTGGCTTCTCCTCTAAGGGGATGTTTGGGGTAGTTGCCCTTGTATGTCATTCCGGACTTGATCCGGAACCTCGTTTTTTACGTTGTGTCTACTGCCAACGTAGGTTATATTTGTCATCCTGAAACAAGTTCAGGATGACAAAGTGTTCTAAGGCTATAATAACCATAGACTTGCAAACCTCCGAGGTTTGCAAAAGAGGTTAATAGGATGAAAAGGCAGGATAAAAAAATAGGGTTATTTGTTAGTAACGATAACCTTTCTGAGTATGTACATAAAGCCATCAGCAAATATAACAATGTTTTCCCCTTTGCTTTTGAAGATACACCCTTAATAAATAGCAAGGTTTTTCAGTTTGGAGACATCTTCGGCATAATATCTACATTAAAACAAGAAAACATAGAACATCTCGCTGTAATAGGCAGAATATCACCCTCCAAACTTTTTGAAAACAATATACACCTATCAGGAAAACAATTTTTAGAAAAAGAGACCCTATGGAAAGGTGAAGAACTTATGGCTTCTGCCGTATCTGGCATTGAAAAGGAAGGTATTAAAATAATACCTCTCTCACAACTATTAAAAGAGTTAATAGCAGAAAACTCTGTATATACCAAAAATAGTCCAGAAAAAGAAGAAATTTTAGATATAAAAACTGGTATCTCATTACTACAAAACATATTACAATTCCGCACAGGTCAAGCAGTTGCAGTAAAAAGAGGGATGATTATAGCAGTAGAAGGCGTTGAAGGTACCGACTCTATGATCACAAGGGCAGGAACTTTTTGTAAAGGTTTTACAGTAGTCAAGATTGCTGGTAAAAATAAAGACGAACGGTTCGACCTTCCAGTTATAGGACCGGGCACAGTTAATGCTATAGCTACGGCAGGCGGTAAGATACTAGCAGTTGAAGCAGGAAAGACCATACTTTTTGAAAAAGAAGAAACAATAAACATTTGTGAAAAAGAGAAAATAACCCTGCTTGGAGTTGAAATATAATTTAAATTGGCACAGACTCCCCCTGTATGTCATTCCGGACTTGATCCGAAATCTCGCTTTTTCTTACTCCTGTTATATGGGTTAAGTGAGAGATCCTAAAACAATTTCAAAATAACAGACTGGGGCGGGGAAAAAACAACGAAAAGGGACAAAAAAATGCTTTTAATAAAAAAAGAGAAAGAAGATATTCTTTCATACCTTGAAGATTCATCAAATTTTAAAGACGGAAACGCAGAACGGGTATATATACCAGAAAACGAAACTGAATTAAAAGATGTTTTAACCGATTGTGCTAAACAAAATATACCAATAACCATATCAGGCGGCGGAACAGGCACTGTTGCTGGTAGAGTACCTAAAGAGGGATATATCGTTTCTCTTGAAAGGTTTAACCAAATTATAAACATTAACAAAGAAGATAAACGAGCAACATTACAATCAGGGGTTATTGTCAAAGATTTTCTTCAAGAACTCGACCCTCTCTCTATGTTTTATCCACCCTTCCCCACCGAACGGACCGCATTTATTGGTGGCAACGCCGCTACCAACGCTTCGGGAGAATATAGTTTTAGGTTTGGAGCCACAAGAAAATATATCCAAAAATTAAGAATGGTACTTACTACTGGCGACACCCTTGAAATCAAGAGAGGCGACATACAAGAAAAGAATGGAATAATTGATTATGGTTCATTTAAGGTATCTTTACCTTCTTACCGTACCCCGCCTATTAAATGTTCTGCAGGTTACTTCTCACAAGAAAATATGGACGGGTTAGACCTGTTTATAGGGTCAGAAGGAACCCTTGGTGTAATAACAGAAGTTGAAGTGTCCCTAATAGACTCTCTCCCACCAAGATTTATTATCATCATATTTTTCCCTGATGAAGATAAAATTCCAGAAATGATACGAAGGGTTAAAAGAGATTTTAAGGATATGTATAGCCTTGAATTTTTTGAAAGAGGTAGTTTAAAGTTTCTTAAAAAAGATTATCCTGAAATCCCCAACGACACCTGCGCTCTGTACATAGAAACCATATCAGGAATTGAAGAGATTGAAAAATGGGCAGAATTTGCAGAAGATTATAACTCTGTTGACACTTTAATGGGCGAAGATATAACCAACTATGAACGGCTAATAAAATTTAGACACAGGTTGCCAGAAAACATAAACGCTTACTTTAAAAAGTTGGGTATTGTTAAGGTTGCGATGGATATTTCTGTGCCAGAAAACAATTTTGAAGAAATGTTTCGGTTTTACAGGAAAATTATGACACAAGACCCTATGCAATCAATCCTTTTTGGGCATATAGGCGAAAACCATTTACACTTTAACCTTTTCCCCAAAGACGCTCAAGAAAAAGAACGTGCTGGGCAAATATATAAAAGTTGTGTGAATAAAGCACTCTCTCTTGGAGGCACAGTTGCCGCAGAACACGGGATAGGTAAAATTAAAAAGAAATGGCTCGGTGTTATGTACGGCGAGGAAGGTCTTAGAGAGATGGCAAAAATAAAAAAAGTTTTCGACCCATATTCAATACTTGGGTTGGACAATATAATACCAAAAGAGTTACTGGTCTGAACTACCCATTAAAACATAAAAACTATTATGGACAAACTACTTGAAAGAGTGAAACTTGAAACAGAAAATATAAGTGAAGAGGTAATCTCTTTACGAAGATTTTTTCATCAACACCCTGAACTCGGGTTTGAGGAACATATAACTTCCGAAAAAATCTCTACTTTCCTTGAACAAGAAAATATATCATACCAAAAAGTAGCCAAAACAGGTATCGTTGCCAGTATAGGTAAAGGTAACCTTACAATTGGGTTAAGAGCAGATATGGACGCTCTGCCTGTAGAAGAAAAAACAGGGCTACCCTTCTCTTCTGTCCATAAAGGTCTTATGCACGCATGCGGACACGACGGACATATGGCTGTTGTCCTTGGGGTTGCAAAGATCCTAAAAAGGTTAGAAGAACACCTAAATTTTACAATAAAATTTATTTTCCAGCCCAGCGAAGAAAGGTCCCCAAGCGGTGCTAATGTAATGGTTAAAGAAGGTGTATTAGACACAATAGATTATCTTCTGGGGTTCCATTTCTTCCCTATATTACCAATTTTTGGGATATGGATTGGCGAGGGACCAGTAATGGCAAACGCAGATTTTTTTTCTATAAACATTTCAGGGTTAGGGGGTCACGGCGCTTCACCGCACCTTGCCATAGACCCTATAGTATGTACAGCATCCCTTATATCTAACCTACAAACAATAGTAAGTAGAAATATCAGCCCGTTAAAACCTGCTGTCCTTTCAATATGTAGCGTATCAGGTGGAACAACCTATAATGTTATTCCACAAAAAGTTGAAATAAAAGGGACAGTTAGAACCCTTGACACTTCTGTTCAGAACAAAATCCGCAACCTTATTGAAACAAAAAGTAGAGATATATGTAGTAGTTTCGGATGTAAAGCAGAACTCAAATACAACAATCATACCCCATTATGTGTCAACGAGCCGACCTTTACGCAACAGATAAAGAACATTTCTAAAACCATACTAAAACCTGAAAACTTATTAGAATTCCACCCTATTATGGGTGGTGAAGATTTTGCCTACTTTTCAAAAGTGGTACCTTCCTGTTACTTGTTTGTAGGTATTGGAGATAAGTTTGGGGATAACCATAACAACAACTTTTCAATAGATGAAAGCGTATTACCGTACACTGTAAACTTCTTCTCTAACCTGCTAATACAACTTGGAGCCAATAAGAAAACAAATGGATAAAATACTTTTAACAGGGTGTTGCGGATTCATAGGTAGTAAAGTAACTGCAAACCTTCTACAAGAAGGGTATCAGGTGTTAGGGCTTGACGAAATGAACACTTCATACGATATTAGTCTAAAAGAGTATCGGCTCCAACAACTCCAAAGTAATAAAAATTTTTCGTTCATCAAACAGAATATTGCTGAACCAGAGACTGTCGAGATAGTAAAATCTTTCTCACCAACAATAATTTTCAATCTTGCAGCAAGAGCAGGTGTTAGAGTTAGTATAATAGACCCTTTTGTCTATTTTAGGTCTAACCTAATAGGAACAATCAACCTGTTACAAGCAACAAAAGATTATGGCGTAAAAAAGTTTATACTATCTTCAACCTCATCTGTATACGCAGGAGAAGCAATGCCTTTTTCTGAGGACCTACCTGTCAACAGACCTATATCCCCTTATGCTGCCTCAAAAAAATCCGCAGAGGTTACCTGCTACACGTACCATTATCTATACGGTATAGATGTTACAATTTTACGGTATTTCACAGTTTACGGACCTGCCGGTAGACCAGATATGAGTATATTTAAGTTTATAAAACTTATAGATGAAGGTAAAGAGATTATTGTCTTCGGTGACGGTACTCAAAGCAGAAATTTTACATATATTAACGATATTGCTGACGGCACAGTAAGAGCACTAAAATTGAACGGCTTTAATACTGTTAATTTGGGCGGTGATAAGACCAACACCTTAAACGAACTTATATCTTTGATAGAACATTATCTTAACAAAAAAGCAAGTATTTCGTACAGAAAATTTGAAAAGACAGATATATACGCTACCAAAGCAGATATAAGGAGAGCAAAACAATTGCTAAACTGGGAACCGAAAACCAGTTTAGATGAAGGCGTTAAAAATACTGTTGCGTGGTATAAAGAGAACTACTCTTGGACAAAAGATATACATCTTAAAGAATGAAAAACAAAGGCAAGGGTAAAAACGTAAAAGACCCCCTGCTTGTCATTCCGGACTTGATCCGGAATCTCGTTTTTACGTTATGCCTACTACATAGCGCAGGTTACATTTGTTATCCTAAAACAAGTTCAGGATAACAAAATAGACGAAAAACAAAAACGGTATCCACTAAGGAGTAAAAAATGAAAATACTTGTTACAGGCGGTTCTGGTTTTATAGGTAGCCATATTACAGACAAACTTATTGAAGCAGGACACACTGTTTCTGTTATAGATAACCTTTCAACTGGCAACATACTCAACCTAAACCCTAAAGCACATTTTTACCAGATGGATATCAGAGATGACAAGGTAAAAGATGTGTTTGAAAAAGAATCCCCACAGGTAGTCTATCATCTTGCTGCCCAAATAAACGTACGTAAATCAGAGGAAGACCCTTTCCTGGATACATCAATAAACATAAACGGTTCGATAAACATCATAAGAAATTTTATCAAGCTAAAAGGAGAAAAAAAACTTATATTTTCATCTACTGGTGGCGCTATTTATGGTGAAGCAGAGGAGTTACCCACCCCTGAAACAGCAGAAGAGTTACCTTTATCTCCTTACGGAATATCTAAATTAGCAGTTGAAAAATATCTTTTTTATTACTCTTCTTGCTACCAGCTTGATTTTGTAGCGTTAAGGTTTGGTAACGTTTATGGACCTCGCCAAAACTCAAAAGCCGAAGCTGGAGTGATAGCAATCTTTGCAGAGAAACTACTTAATAATGAGCAACCTATAATTTTTGGTGACGGAAAACAGACCAGAGATTTTGTATATATAGAAGACGTTGTTAACTCTGCTATAAAAAGTATAAACAAAAACCTTAACGGTATCTACAATATAGGTACCGGGATAGAGACTGATATAAACTATATTTTTGATTGTATAAAAAAAGATACCTGCTCCAATATCAATAAAACTTACGAAGGGGAGAAAAAAGCGGAAGTTAGAAGAAGTTCTCTTTCTGCAAAAAAATTCCAACAAAGTGCAGGGTGGGCTCCTTCCTACACCATTGAAGAAGGAATCAAAAATACTGTCAAATGGTTTAAATCAATAAGAACTTGATTCCCATTCAGGTCCGCTGGTAAAAACGTTATAATGTATTGCAGAAAGGTTAAGCACCTTCTGTTTATGGATATTATGGTGCCAAAAACATCTTACGATAGGAACCTTCCCGCCGAGTCCAGCACTTTGCATCTGCCAGATTTTTGCTTCTTTCCAGGTAACAATACCGTCATTATCAGAATCCGCAGCAATAATCTCTTCGGGGGTACGTGAAGAATGGAACCAACTACACCTATTATAGTTAAACTCATAAAAATAACTGCACGCATCAATCTCAGAGTTTCTGTAATTAAACCCTTTTATTGCTCCAAGATACGGCTCCTCAAAAGTAGTGTTCGGTATATTTGGTGGCGGTATATCGTTTGTTTCAGGGAAAGATTTGTGCCCGTGCCCTCTCTCTCCTGCATACATATCCGTTAGACAAGTATAAACTCCTTTTGAAGACATATACGAAGGATAAAGGGTAGAAAGCCAAGGCGGATAATCTTTATAGTCCTGAAAATATATCTCTATAGAGATACTAAATTGTTTAAGGTTACTTATACAGTTTGCTTGTCTACCTTTTTCTCTGGCAGTTGAAAGAGCAGGTAAAAGTTCTCCTGCCAACATAGATATTATGGCCATAACAACAAGTAGTTCTATTAGGGTAAACCCTATTGAATTAAAATGTGCCTGCTGAAGTTTGCAATTTGACATAGATTGGATTTTGCGGGTCAACCTTTTTAATAAAGCCATTTAATTCACCCCCTTAAACCTAAAATGTTATTGTCTACTCTTTCTGGTTTTACTTTTCTGAATTACCTCGTAAGACAAATTCTTTATTTCTTGGTTCTCATCATTATAATATAGGTTCAGCAACCTGCTTTCAATATCTTCTTGTATATCCACCTTATTAAACATATTAAGCGCTTCTTTCCTTATTTCCAAAACCTCGCTTGGTCTTTCAGCTATCTTCATAAGTTCATTTGTATAAGAAGAAATATCAGAAGACTCAATATAAGAGAGTATCTTCTTTTTTCCATCTAAACCTTCAGAAGAGAAAAGCCCGACCAAATACTTTACGTTCTCTTTATCAAGTTTCATAAGGGTTTCTATTGCAATAGCCTTTATATTTGCATCTTTGCTGTCAAGAAGAGATACAAGTTTATCTTTATCAAGAGAACCTAAACTCCAAGCGGCAACTCTCTTAACACCTAAATCTGGGTCCTCCATTAACATCTTTTCTATCTTAGGGAGAGCAGATTTAGAAGTGTCTTGACCCAACGAATATAGGGCTTCTTTCCTCTTTTCAACATCTTTACTTGAGAGTTGTTTTATATAAGTTCTTGTGCCTTCACTTTTACCTCTTTTTGTAAACCAGAAGGTAAACCTTAAAAGGGAAATAAGGATAATCGCTACAAACACCCATATAAAAATTACTTTATACTCTTCTGCTTTCTTTAAAAACTCTGCTATTTTTTCTCTAAACATTTTCTCTTCTCTATTAAATTTTTAATGACTAACTTAACCCTATTATACCCCTTTTTTTTTGTCAAGACAAGTAAAAAAAAGTCCCTCTCCCTCCGTCACATTTTGTTATCCTGAACTTGTTCAGGTTCTCTAATGTAACCCACGTTGGGAATAGGCACAACGTAAAAAACGAGATTCCGGAGCAAGTCCGGAATGACAATCTTTCCTTATTTGCCTCTCCTCTGGGGGAGAGGATGCAAGGTGAGGGGGTCTTTTATGTTTTTTGCTTGTTTTACGAGAAGCGTCTTAGTCCGAATGCTTTTGAGGGATTGCGACGTGGTAATCCTCGTCTTTATCCTATACACTATTGTATTTAACCTTGCCTTTGTCTTTTCCTTCGTTAAAAAAGTATGTGTCTATAAACGCCCCAGTTTGTTATCCTGAACTTGTTTCAGGATCTCTCACTTAATCCACTTTGGTAGTAAGTAAAGTGCAAAAACGAGAGTCCGGATCAAGCCCGGAATGACATACAAGGGGAAGTCTAATTTTTTATCATTACGTCTTTTGTTTTTTCTTAGCCTGCTAACTGCACCCCTCACCCTTAATCCCTCTCCCTCAAGGGTAGAGGGCAAAAGCAGGGGCATTTCTTTCCGCCTTCGGCGAGATTGCCACGCCAAAAAACGGCTCGCAAAGACGGAATGGGGGGCTGTTAACAAAAGGTTCAGCCCTTTTGTTCTTATACTCTGAGCCTGTTGAACCCTTCGGAGATGCTTTATATGCAGAAGGGTAAGTTCTCAGAGTGCCTGATTGTTGAGTAGAAGATGTATGCGCCGTAGTACCAGAGTGAGTAGACACCGCATACTTTTTTACACCGCAACTTTACAAGCCCTTGATAAATTTACATTTTCCTCTTGACAAAATTTGTAAGGGGTTATATTATAAAGATAAACAATACAAAGGAGGTGACAAACAATGAACAAAGCAGGTCTAATAGAAGCAGTAGCAAAGGTTGTCTCCACAAAAAAAGAAGCAGCAGCAGCAGTCGACGCAGTGCTGGATGCTATCAAAGGTTCTCTTAAAAAAGGCAACCCTGTGACTCTTGTTGGATTTGGAACTTTTTCTGTAGCAAAAAGAAAAGCAAGAAAGGGTAGAAACCCTCAAACCGGCGAAGAGATAAAAATCGCAGCAAAGAAAGTTCCGGTTTTCAAAGCAGGCAGCGACTTGAAGAAAGCCGTAAAGTAATTATCAGTACTTAGAAGCGGGCTTCTTGCAGGGGTCCGCTTCTACTAAAAGTTGTAAACAAAAAATATATTTGACAAAAATTTTCTTGTGAAATATAATATGTTTGAAATAAAAAAATAAAGACTTGACAAAAGAAAATAATCTGTTATAATGATAATTGTAAAAACATATAAAGGAGGTGAAAACAAATGAAAAGAACAAAACAAGGCTTCACCCTTATAGAGCTTTTGGTTGTTATAGCGATTATCGCCATCCTGGCGGCTATGTTGCTACCTGCGCTCGCAAGAGCAAGAGAGCAAGCAAGACGGTCGGTCTGTATATCAAACCTAAAGCAGCTCGGGTTAGCCATGAAAATGTACTCTCAGGACTATAGGGAATTCTTCCCTACAAACAGCACTGCCTCTGACGTCTCTGTACAGAGCACAGGTAGAAACTTAGCATTGTTGTATGATGCCTATATCTCTACAACTGACGCTTTTGTGTGCCCTTCTGACTTGAAGAAAAACGGCGGAGCTGGTGACTTAGCAGGTACTCTCTCTTATGCTTATGCAAGAGGTTTGAATGAATCCACAGATACAGAGACAGTCCTTCTGGTAGATAGAGCAGGAGAAAACTCTGCTAACGGTGACACAGCAGATGATAATACCGGTAAATGGAGTTTCAGCAAGTTGAATGCTGGAGACCAGGTAAGCGGAGAAGTTAACCATAAGAAAGACGGAGTTAACGCTCTATATGTGGGAGGTAACGTAGCATGGATACCTGCACCAAGAGCAGTTAAAGGTATTGCTTTCCCCAACGTAGACAACGCTCATACTCATGCAGGTGCGGTATTTAATCCGTAATAAGAAGTATTTGTTTTAATATTCAAAGAAGACCCTCCAAAACGGAGGGTCTTCTTTTTTTTATCCCCTCTGTTATCCATCACCACTCATTCCTTTATGTTTTTCTTTTTCCTATTGTTTGTTAAAACTCCTCCACCTACGTTAAACTACAAAAGACGGAATGGGGGGAGTAAAAAGCGAGATTCCAATTCAAGTCCGGAATGACATACAGGGCAAAGAAAATAAAAAAATGAAACCTTTACTATAAAAAAACATCAAAAGATATGTAAGGGTAAAAGTAGTTACCCTCCTCACAAAAAAATATAATAAAGGACAAAAATATGAATATACAAGAAAAATTTACAAATAAGGCGCAAGAGGCTATTATGGGCGCTCAGTCTATTGCTCAAGAGAAGAATAACCAGTCTGTTGATAACATACATCTACTATTTTCTCTTATTGAGAACGACGAAACAATAAACGATATTCTATCTATGATGAATGTTTTAGTTGATGAACTTAAAAAAGATGTTATCAACCAGATAGATAAACTTCCTCAGGTTACAGGTTCAGGTGCTGGAAATATATATATAACTCAAGGCTTAAACCAGACATTAAATAACGCACACAAAGAATCAAAATCTCAGGGTGACGATTTTATTAGTGTTGAGCACCTGCTTATATCTCTTTCTGAGGTTGAATCGACTGCCAAAACAATCCTTAAAAAATATGATATATTTAAAGCACGTTTATTAAAAATTGTTGAGCAGGTACGGCAAGGTGAAAAGGTTACTGATAAGGATGCTGAATCAAAGTTTAAGGTACTAGAAAAGTATACCAGAGATTTTACTGAACTTGCCAGACAAGGTAAACTTGACCCTGTTATAGGTAGAGATGAAGAGATTAGAAGGGTTGTGCAGGTTCTCTCCCGTCGGACAAAAAATAACCCTGTGCTTATAGGTGAAGCAGGTGTTGGTAAAACTGCTATTATAGAAGGGCTTGCCAGACGGATTATTTCGGGAGATGTGCCAGAAACCCTTAAAAACAAAAGGTTGCTTGCACTTGATTTGGGGGCACTTGTTGCGGGCGCAAAATATAGAGGAGAGTTTGAAGAGAGGTTAAAATCGTTACTTAAAGAGATAGAAAAAAGAGAAGGTGAGGTTGTGCTTTTTATTGATGAACTTCATACGCTTGTTGGTGCAGGGGCTTCTGAAGGGGCGATGGACGCTTCAAATATGTTAAAACCAGAACTTGCACGGGGCGCTTTAAGATGTATTGGGGCGACTACTCTTGATGAGTATAGAAAACATATAGAAAAAGATAGGGCGCTCGAAAGAAGGTTTCAGGTGGTATTTGTAAAAGAGCCTTCTGTGGAAGAGAGTATATCTATACTTAGAGGGTTGAAAGAGAGGTATGAAGTGCACCACGGGATAAAGATTACCGATAGCGCTCTTGTTTCTGCTGCTATACTTTCGCATAGGTATATCACAGGTAGGTTTCTTCCTGATAAAGCGATAGATTTGATAGATGAAGCAGCCAGCAGGTTAAGAATAGAGATTGATAGTATGCCTGCACCTTTAGATGAGATAGAAAGAAAAATACGTCAATTAGAGATAGAAAGGCAGGCGTTAAAAAAAGAGTCTAAACCAGAAATAAAAGAACGGCTCACAAAAATAGAGACAGAACTTGCATCTCTAAAAAAAGATCAGTCAAAACTAAATACTAAATGGCTTGCAGAAAAGAAGGTTGTTGAAAGAATAAGAAAAATTAAAGAAGATATTGAGGTTGCAGGTAGCGTAGTAGAGAAAGCTGAAAGAGAAGGCGACCTTGGCAAAGCGGCTGAATATAAGTACGGAAAACTTATTGAATTACAAAAACAACTTGATGATGAAAGCGTAAAACTAAAAAAATCTCAAGCTAAAGATGGCGGACTTTTGAAAGACGAAATAACAGAAGAAGATATTGCTGATATAGTTTCTAAATGGACAGGGATACCTGTATCAAGGATGCTTGAAGGAGAAATTGAAAAACTTATTAAAATGGAAGATAAGTTATCAGCAAAGGTTGTAGGTCAAGAGGAAGCTATCGTGGCTATATCTAACGCTATAAGAAGAAATAGAGCAGGGCTATCAGACCCTAACAGACCTATAGGTTCATTTATTTTTCTGGGTCCAACAGGTGTAGGTAAAACAGAACTTGCAAAGACTCTTGCTGTGTTGTTGTTTAACGATGAGAACGCTCTTGTTAGGATAGATATGAGCGAATATACAGAAAAACATTCTATATCTCGGCTTATAGGTGCGCCTCCCGGGTATGTTGGATATGAGGAGGGAGGACAATTAACAGAAAAGGTAAGGAGAAGACCTTATAGTATTATACTTATGGACGAGATAGAAAAAGCTCATTCAGAGGTGTTTAATGTGCTACTTCAACTTCTTGATGACGGCAGATTAACAGACGGGCAAGGTCGAACTGTTGATTTTAAGAATACTGTTGTGATAATGACCTCAAATGTTGGTAGCCAATATATATCTATGTTTAAGGAAGAAGAGACAGCAAAAGAGAAGGTTACTGATGTGTTAAAAAATACTTTCAGACCTGAGTTTTTAAATAGGATAGATGAAATAATTATCTTTAATAAACTCTCTAAAGAGAACCTTGTAAAAATTGTTGATATACAGATTAGTTACCTACAAAAACGGCTTGAAGATAAACATATCAGAATAAACTTCTCAGAGGAAGCAAAGGAGTATTTGGCTAACAAAGGTTACGATGAAGACTACGGTGCAAGACCTCTTAAACGGCTTATACAGAGAGAAGTAGAAAACCCGCTTGCGTTAAAGGTGCTTTCGGGAGAGGTTAAGGAAGATTCTGTTGTGGATATATCTAAAGAAGATGCTGAAGATAAATTATCTTTCCGGTCTGGCAGTTAAATAACACTTTGGTTACAAAAACGGAATGGGGGGTGAAAACGAGATTCCGGATCAAGTCCGGAATGACATATAAGGGGGAGTCTAATTTTTTATCATTACGTCTTTCGTTTTTGGTTAAGTTGCTTACTCCCCCCTCATCCTTGATCCTTCTCCCTCCAAGGGAGAAGGCAAAGAAGGAGTGAGTAGACACCACATACTTTTTTGTCCTCATCCCATTAACTTCTCTGCAACCCCTTGGGGACTTACTACTCCAAACATTCTAAGGGTAGAAGACAAAAAAGGGAAGGTGTTTTTGCTAAACAGCGCCATCCGTTGTAAAATAGTTATATAGACCAATAACCTTTTACGTATCACAGGGAGGCGTAATGAAAATCCTAAAGTTTGTTTGTGTGTTGTCTGCTATGTTTATGACAGGCGCTTATAGTCAGGAGAATATAAATAAAGATTGGCAAGAAAGAAAGGACTCCTTCAGTCGGGATAAAAGTATTGTTAGGCATTACACTTTTGAAGGAGTAAAGGATAGTTCAAGTGTAGTAAAAGATGTTTCTGGTAATGGTTTAGATTTAGTTTTTATGCCTTACATTAAAGATAAAGAAAAGATAGATGACTTACAGGTAATAGAAGGTCGATGGCCTGGCAAACCAGCTGTTAGGCTTGATATGGGTTGGTACCAAGGGGCGCCTGCAGATATAAACAATAACCAGTTTACTGTTGAGGTGTGGTTTAGAAGGAACGGTCCTGCTTCTTTAAAGCATACGTTTACGGGTAGCAAAGAGAGGGCTGATGGTGGTATTTTATCAACAGCCAATGGTATGACCAAGGGGTGGCGGTTGGTAACAGTATATAACCAGCGACAATCTCTTGAGTTTTTTATGGGTAACAGCGAATACGCAAAAGGGTCAAGGGCGCAATCTCTACTGTCTGTCCCTGACGGAGTATGGCACCATCTTGCAACTACCTGGGACGGGGAAGAAGTTAAACTATATTTAAACGGTATACCTGCAGGAACGTTGAAATATAAAGGACCTTACGCACCAGCAGGCAAAAACGATTTTTTCAAAATAGGGTATTTGAGAGCAGGTGTAGGTAGCGTTGTGTTGGATGTTGATGAGGTTATTATATATAACAGGGCTTTAAGTCCACAAGAGATTGAAAAACTTGGTAAAGGACAGACGTTAAATGTAGAAAAATTGTTTCAGACTGCAGACAATTTTATTAAAAAAGGTAACTATAAACTTGCAAGAGCAGAGTACGAAAAAATAAAAAATATATCCAGTATAGATTATGGTTTACCTCTTGCGTTATTTAATATAGCAGAAAGTTATCGTTTGGAGAAAGATTATGCCAACGCCCATAAAACCTATAAAGAAATTTCTGGCATACCTAACCTTCCTAATTACTATAAGATATACGGGCTTTTTAATGAAGCAGAAGTCTATACCGAACAGAAAAATTATGGTATGGCAAGACAACTTTATAGCCAAATATTAAAAACAGAAGGAACCCTTGGAGAACACCAATTTAAGGCACGTTTAAAAACTGGAGATACATATAGGGGTGAAAAAAAATATTCTGTCGCAAAAGGTATATATGAACAACTTTTAAGGGAAGAAGAAGTCTCTTCTCAGCCCCATAATGTTCACCGACTGGAACTTCGAAACCGATTGGAAGCAATAGATGGGCTTGCTGACGGAGCAAATGAAAGACCTAACGACGACCAGGTTATGTTAGCAAGGGTTACCTCTCCTAAAAAAAAAATATATGTATCGCCTAAAGGTAGAGATACTAACCCCGGGACAAAAGATAAACCTTTTGCAAGCATAAAAAGAGCTCAACAAGAGGTTAGAAAAATAAAAGTAGGTGATAAACCCCAAGGTGGGATAAAAGTATATTTAAGGGGTGGGAACTATTTTACTGATGAAGGATTTTTGTTTGAAAAGGAAGATTCAGGCGAAGAAGATTGGCCAGTTGTATATAGCGCTTATCCGGGCGAAGAGGTAAGACTGATAGGCGGTAAACAGGTAAAAAATTTTAAACTTCTTACAGATACCAATTTACTCAAAAAACTTCCAACTGAATCTAAAGGGAAAGTATGGGTTGCTGATTTAAAAACTGCCGGAGTAACAAAATATGGGGAATTTTTAAATAGAGGTGGGCATGACCCTCACGCAGTTGCAAGGAAAGGTGCTCTTGAGGTGATTTCTAATGGTAAAATAATGACCCTTGCACGTTGGCCTAATACGGGGTATGCAAGGATAGCAGGGCTACCAAACCCAAAAGGTGATGGAATTAGGAGAAGAGAACCTTACCAGGAGGGTAAGTTTTTATATTCAGAGGATAGACCTGAAAGATGGACAGACGAAAAAGAGATCTGGGTTACAGGGTTTCTTGCAAAAACTTATCCGTATCAGAGAATACATGTAAAGATACTCAAACTGGATACAGAAAAAAAGATGATAGAAACAGCGCCAGATATAAGGTGGGGGGAAAATTATGAACTTTATAACACGCCTTACCAGAAGAATGGACCTTACTTTGTTTATAACCTTTTCTCTGAGATAGATAGCCCAGGTGAATGGTATTTAGATAGAGATTCTAATATGTTATATTTCTGGCCACCAGAAGATATTAATAAAAGCGAAGTTATCGTCACCACAGCAGATAACCCTGTGGTAAGTTTTAAAAACGTTTCGTATTTTAATCTTGTTGGGGTTACGGTGGAAGGGTCCTGGACACACGGGATAGAGATCGAGAAAGGAACAAACAACCTTATCGCTGGTTGTGTTATAAGAAATACTGGGCAGTATGCTGTCAATATAAAAGGCGGATGGAACCATTCGGTATTCGGTTGTGATATGTACGATATGGGCGAAGGTGGCGCTATGTTTGATGGAGGTGACCAGAAAAAACTTATACCTGCTAGACATAAACTGATAAATAACCATATACACCGTTTTAACAGGTTTTGTGGCGGGTATAGACCAGCATCACACCCGCTGGGTATTGGGCATATAATTTCTCATAACCTTATACACGATACACCTATGCAAGCGGTATTTATTTCAGCGGGAACATCCAGTTCTAACGAACATATAATAGAATTTAACGAATTCCACGACGCTCCCTACGAAGCAAGAGAGTTTGGGAATATATATATTAATGGGCTTCAATGGAGGTTTATGAATAGAGGTAACGTTATACGGAACAATTTTTTCCACCATATAAGTTACCATTCGTCTCCAAACACATCTCAAGGGCTTAACGCTATACATATAGACTCTATCAATGGCGGTTTTACTGTAATTGATAATGTTTTCTATAAAGTACCTTCAGGTATATCTAATTCCCAACCTGATAGCAGGCTTGAAAACAATCTTTTTATTGAGCCAGTAAGAGCTATTTCTCAAGGTAATAGGGTAGAAATTTATAACGATTTAAAGGCTGGTAAACCAAAGTTAGGTATCACACAAACCTTAGCAAAGTTGCTTAACAGAGTTAACTATAAACAACCTCCTTGGAACTATAGATACCCACAATTAACAAACGTTCTCTCTGGGGACGAGTTGATAGGGTACCCTAAAGGGAATGTAATTGAACGAAACATAAATACTGGTGGACCTTTTATAAGCGTTGCCACAGGAATACGTAAAGATAATCTTATACAGAACAACTGGGAAGAGGGCGACCCTATATTTTTTGATAAAGAGAATATGGATTTTAGGTTAAGGGTTGGTTCCCCTGCTTATGGTTCAACTGGTTCTCATCCAATACCTTTTGAAGAGGTAGGAGTATATAAACATACATTGAGAGCAAGTTGGCCTGTTGATAGAACAAAAGAAGATATAGGTAAATATTATAATCCTGATTTTAGTAAGATAGGCGAGGTTGCAAAAACTCTTGTTTCTCAAAAGAGGGTAAGTAAAGTTTTAAATTATACTGTCCAAAAGAGGGTTGCTCCTATAGAAATAGATGGAAAACTTAACCCTAAAGAATGGTTGGGGTTGGATAAGAGTAAAGCGATGGTTATTGAGCAGTATTATACTGGTGAAGAGAAAAAAGGCCCTAAGAGTTACGCCTGGATGTTGTATGACGATAAATACCTGTACATAGCAACTACGCACGATGCCGACCCATATAAAGAGGGTATGCCTATTACTTCAAAAAAACATATCCCGTTTTTTGAGGTAGATATAGAAAGCCAGCACGGACAACATAGTTCTGACTGGTGGATAGACGATATGCCAACTGGACCTGTCTATATATTCTGGGGCGACTTTGAAGGTAAAGCACAGTATAAAAACAGTTTTGGTATGTCTTACAAAAGAAGAGAAGAGATAGAGAAGAGTGTTGTTTATAAATCCGCAGTTCTTAATCAAGAAACTCAGGAATGGGTAGCAGAAATGAGGATTCCTTTTTCCAGTATAGGGCTTGTGCCTGCAGATGTAAAACAACTTGCGTTCAATATTGGGGTATATAGAAGAGATGAAAAGTGGTTTACCTGGGTGGCTACTGGCACTAACCTGTGGAGAGTTGAAAACGCTGGACTTATAAGGTTTGAGAAATAAAAAAGCAATTACATTCTCTTTATCCTTTTTAGTCGTTTTGGGGGCTTTTGCTAAGGGTTTGCGCCAAAATATTTGACAAAATCAAAAAAATGGTGTTAGAATAAACACGGCGAAACAAAGAGCAACCAGGAACCTAAAATGCCCGAGTAAAAACGTTAAAATGGGCGAAGGAGGAGATGTGAAAAAAATATTTGTTGGTATGATAGTCGCAATTATGTTTTCTGGAATTACGTTTGCAGGTATAGAAGAAGCCAAAGAGTTTGTTAAAGCAAAAAAGTATGTTGAAGCGGAAGCAGAATATAGAAAAGTTTTGCCTGAATTAAAAGGCGAAGAAGCAGCAGATGTTCAGTTTCAAATTGCCGATATACTCCAAACTCAAAAGAAGTATGAAGAAGCCATTGAAGAATACAAAAAAGTAGAAACAATTGAAGGAGCATCTCAAGAAATTATCTCTTATGCTCTTTATAGAGCAGGTAGATCTTATACCGCCCTTAAAAAGTATGCTGAAGCAGAAGCAGAATACAAAAAAGCTTTACCTGGACTTACCTCAACAAGAGCAATAAATACTCAGGGCTATATAGGAAATATGTTAAGATATCAAAAAAAGTATGAGGAAGCAATTGAAGAGTACAACAAAGTTCTAAAAATGGATAGGGTTGCTCCAAATGTAGTTGCAACTACTACCAATGGTATAGGTGCTTCTTTACAGGCGATGAAACAGTACGACAAAGCTATTGAAGAGTACAACAAAGTTGAAGAAATGAAGAAAGTTGCCCCTTTTAATCTTTATACAGCGGCCTATAGTAAGGGCACCTGCTTACAAGGTTTAAAGAAGTATGAGGAAGCGATTGTTGAATTGAGAAAAATTGAAGAGATGGAAAAAATTACTCCATCTCAAAAATCTAATGCTCTCTTTAGTATAGCTCAATGCTACGAAAAGCTTGACAAGAACGAAGAAGCAATAGCAGAATATACGAAGATAGAAAATATGAAAGGTATCTCCAAAAGACGAATTGGTCTTGCAAAAAGCAAAATAGAAAAACTCTCTCAATCCAAATAAGGGTTTTAGAGATAAAAAAGTATGTGGTGTCTATTCACTCTGGTACTACGGCGCATACACCTTCTACACAACAATCGGGCACTCTGAGAACTTACCCTTCTGCATATAAAGCATCTCCGAAGGGTTCAACAGGCTCAGAGTAGA
>JALNXB010000011.1 GCA_023230585.1 bacterium | reverse complement strand
GCGTAAAAGCAAAAAAACGTCGGATTACCCGTGTTTGTCATTCCGGACTTGATCCGGAATCTCGCTTTTACTACTCTTGTTACGTGAGTGACGGAGTGGGAGGAAAGCGTAAAAGCAAAAAAACGTCGGATTACCCGTGTTTGTCATTCCGGACTTGATCCGGAATCTCGCTTTTACTACTCTTGTTACGTGAGTGACGGAGTGGGAGGGGCAAGGTAAAAACGGGAAAAAAAGGAGAGAAAATGGAGAAGATAGGTGTCATTAAATATAATGTTTCTGGTTTACCTGTTGAAGATTTTTTTCCTTGGTGTCAAGATAATGGTGTTAAATATACAGAGTTGATGAGAGCCGATATATGGAAAGATGTTGGTAGCACAGAAAATGATGTTACTAAGGTATCTGCACTTCTCTCAAAGTACGATTTAAAAGTTTCTCAAGTAGCTGCTGGAAACGATTTTATTAAAGCAACCCCTGAAGAGTTTGATGAACAACTTCGTATAATTAGTGAATTATGCAAAATGGTTAAAGATCTCGGTTTTAATCAATTAAGAGTAGATGGTGGATGGCCGAAAGAAGATGTAGAAGAAAAATTTTATAGGGACCTTGTTATAGATGGTTTAAAAAAAGCAGCAGAAATTGCCAATAAAGAAGAGGTCTATCTTGCTTTAGATAATCACGGAAAAGTTACTAACGATTATCTTTTACAGTTAGATGTTTTTAAACAGGTTGATTCAAAGTATTTTGGAGCCAACCTTGATACAATGAATTACAGATGGTATGGATATCCTGTTGAACAGTTAAAAGATATTTATAGAGAAATTGCTCCTTACACTCTTCACACTCACCTGAAAGACGGTATTAAAGCAGATATTGATTTTAAGTATTCTGCAAGAGTGCTTGGCGAAGGTGAAATTCCTTTGGTTGAAACAATGCAGATTTTAAGAGAGGTTGGATACAAAGGTGTGTGGTGCATTGAGTATGAAGGCAAAGATGGTATAGAAGGATACAAAAAATGTGTTGATTGGTTAAAAAATAATGTCTGATGAAAATTTTTTGTATAAGAATTGTCCCTTAATTTAAAGTTAAAGGGAAAGGAGAGATAAGTTGGTTATGCCTATACTTATATTGGGTTCGTTGGGTATACTTTTTGCGGTATTTTTAACATTTTTTAGTATTAAATTTAAGACAGAGGAAAATCCGCTTATTTCAAATATTTATGAACTTATGCCAAAAGCCAACTGTGGTGCTTGTGGTGTTGCTGGATGTAGCGGGTTTGCAGAGTTGCTTGCTGAAGGTAAAGCGTCCCCTGATAAATGTTCAATGCTTACAAGTGAAAACTTTAGTTCTATATGTTCGATACTTGGGCTCGAAGCCAAAGATAGAGTAAACAAGGTTGCAAAAGTTAAATGTTTTGGTGGGTTAAACGCTAAAACAAAATTTGAATATAAGACAGTTGAATCTTGCAATGCACTAAATGCTATCTTTGGAACTAACCTTGAATGTACGTATGGGTGTTTAGGGCTGGGCGATTGTGTTTCTGTGTGTCCGGTAGATGCTATCAAAATGAAAGAAAACGGGTTGCCTGATATTGATATTGAAACCTGCACCGGTTGTGGGCAATGTGTTACTGTGTGCCCAGCAAAAATAATTGAGTTACAACCCAAAGAAAAGGTTGTTCATATATCTTGTTCCTCTTGCGACAGAGGTCCTGCTGTTTTGAAAGTTTGTAAAGTTGGCTGTATTGGGTGTGGAAAATGTGTTAGAGTTTGCCCTCAAAATGCCATTACTATTAAAGATAATCTGGCTGTCATAGATTATGAAAAATGTGATAATTGCGGAACCTGTATAGATAATTGTCCAAGAAAAATTATTTTTAGCACTTCGATTAAAAGTGAACAACTTGCGTAATAAATAGTTTTTGCTCATATATGTTTTGATATGGTAATAATGGAAGAAAAAAATATTAAACTTCTAATCTCTTATGATGGAAGTAGTTTTTTGGGATGGCAAAAACAGGACAATCCTTCTACAATTCAACAAACCATAGAAGAGGCTATAAGGGATACTTTAAAGACAGATGTAAACCTGATTGGGTGCGGAAGAACCGATGCTAAAGTACACGCTATATCTTATGTTGCAAACTTTATAACTTACACTCGGTTGTCTGCGGAAAACTTAAAAAATGCTATAAATTCAAAGGTTGCACCCGAAATAATTATTAAAGAAGCAGAAGAAGTTCCTCTAAATTTTCATAGTAGATACGATGCCAAAGGAAAGATATATAGGTATTTGTTGACAGATGTGAAAAGCCCTTTTTTAAAAAATTATGTTACTTATGTAAAACCTGCTCCTAATTTAGATAAGATGTTAGAATCTACGTCTTTTTTTTGTGGAACACATAATTTTAAAGCTTTTCAAGCCTCAGGAAACTCTATAAAAAACACAGTAAGAAAAATAGATTGGATAAAAATTAAAAAAGAGAGAGCATTGGTTGACAAAACAATAGAGGTTACTTCAATAGAAATTAAAGCTAACGGGTTCCTTTATAAGATGGCAAGAAACATTGTTGGAGCAATTTTGTATGCTGGATGGGAAAAATTTGCACCTGAAAAAATATCTTCTTTAATTGAATCAGAAGATAGAAAATTATCTCCACCAACAGCAAAACCAGAAGGTTTATACTTGAAACAAGTGTTCTACTAAAAAATGAAAGATTTGCTAAAAATTAAAAAAGAGTTTACTAAAATTGCAGGAGATAGATATAAAGAAAATATTTCTTTATCTAAATATACAAGTTTCAACACAGGCGGTTTAGCAGAGCATTTTATCTGCCCTAAAGATGTAGATGAAGTTAAAAGTGTTTATGAAGTTTCTAATAGTTTTGGGGTACCGGTGTTTATACTTGGAAGGGGAACAAACACTCTAATAAGTGATGATGGGTTTAGAGGTGTTGTTATATCTACAGAAAACCTAAATAACATTTATGTGGAAGACAATATTGTTGTATGTGAATCTGGGGTAAGTATTGCTTCTTTACTTAAAACTACTTTATCAACTTCTTTGAAAGGTATTGAGTTTATGGTTGGAATACCGGGAACCCTTGGAGGTGCAGTTATATCTAATGCTGGATTAAAAAATATTTGGATTTCACATCTCTTAAAAGAGATAGGTATACTTTATCTTAACAATTTGAAGACAGGTGTTTTACTTAAAGATGATATTAATTTTGGGTATAGAATAAGCGGGTTAGAAAATGTCTTTGTGTATAAGGTTGTCTTGGTTTTAGAAAAATCTGATAAAAAAGAGATTCAAAATACCATAAACTGTTATATGAAAAAAAGGGGTAATTGTTTACATCCAGAAGGGTTTTCAGCAGGAAGTATCTTTAAAAACCCAGAAAATCATTTTGCTGGTAAACTAATTGAAGAGGCAGGGCTTAAAGGTTTTTCTGTAGGTGGAGCTAAGGTATCTGAAAAACACGCTAATTTTATAATTAACACAGGAAGTGCAACTTCTGCGGAGATATATTCGCTCCTTGTTTTAGTTCAAAAAAAAGTTAAACAATTGTTCAATATATCACTTGAACCAGAAATTAAAATAATAGGTAATTTTGACAAATGAAAATGAAAATATCAGTATTTTACGGTGGAGATAGTCCAGAAAGAGAAGTGTCTATATCTTCTGGTATGCAGGTTGCTAAAGCATTAAAAAAGATTGGGTATACAGTAACCTTAATTGACCCTTCAGAAAAAGATTTTCTTGTAAACCTTATGGAGGCAAAACCTGACTGCGTTTTTATAGCCCTGCATGGAGGTAAAGGTGAAAGTGGAATAATACAGGGCTTCCTTGAAACTCTTAATTTACCTTATACAGGGTCAGGTGTTCTTTCTTCGGCTATATGCTTAAACAAGATTATAATGAAGAAACTCTTTTTTTATCATAGTTTACCTACTGCTAATTTTGTAGAAATAAATGAAGGTACAACCCCTGATGACCTACCTTTTGGGTTTCCAGCTGTTGTAAAACCTGCAAACCTCGGGTCAACCATTGGAATTAAGATAGTCAAAGACCGTACAGAAATGTTGAACGCAGTTGAAGAATCTTTCTCTCTCGATAATGAAGTTTTTGTAGAAGAGTATCTTAAAGGAACAGAAGTTACAGTTGGAATCCTTGGTAATGAAAACCCAGAGATTCTCCCTATAATAGAAATAGAGACTCCAACAGGTTTTTATGATTATGAAGCAAAATATACAAGCGGAGGAAGTAAACATATAATACCACCAAGATTAAACAGAGACGCTCTTGCAAAAATAGAAGATGTTTCCTTAAAAACATATAAGGTCCTTGGATGTTCAGGGTGTGCAAGAATGGAAATAATTCTTTCAAAAGACGTTCCATATATTCTTGATGTTAATACTATACCTGGTTTAACAAATACAAGCCTTTTACCTGATGCAGCAAAAGCAGTAGGTATAACTTTTGAAGTTCTTTGCGAAAAACTGGTTCAGTTGGCAATAAAAAAATGCGAAAATCAAAGACACAAGAAAGGATAAGGGATGTAAGAAAGCAGACTTTTTTGAGAAGAAAAAAGAAACTGAAAATTATTTTGTCTATCATTCTGGTTGTTCTGCTTGTTGTTGGTACTATTACTCTAAAAAAATTGTCTATAAAATTTCTTAAAAATATGGAAATATTTTATATCAAGAATATAAATGTAATTCCTAAGTATGAAAGTTCTATCAATTCTGGGCTTCTTGAAATGGAAATGGGAAAAAACCTGCTTTTCTGTGATATAAACGGCTTAAGAGAGGTTATTGTAGAAAATCAGCAGGTTGAGGATTGTAAAATAAAAAAAATATTTCCTAATACTCTTCAAATTGAAGTGGTTGTTAGAAAACCTTGGATGTTCATTTTAGATAATGGAAACCTTTTTTGTGTTGACAGAAAAGGAAAGGTTGTATATCCTATAAAAGAAGGTTTCTCCTCATTTTCTATAATTGAAAATGTTTCTATTGAAAATCAAGAGGTTACAGAAAAAGATTTGTGGAAACTAAACACAATTAAAGAGATTGAAAACGCTTACAATTGTAACAACTTAAAGAAACATATCAACCCAGATAAAATTATATTTTTAAGAAATCAAGAGATGGTAATCTATTCTGATGGAAAAAGGATACTGGTCGCAAAAGAAGATATTGCTGAAAAATTCAAATTTTTAAAAATTGTGTTTAATGAGATAGAAAAAAATCAACAAAATTGGGAATATGTTGATATACGATTTGAAGACCCGATAGTTCGATAAAAAGAGAGAAAAAAATATGCTAAACCAAATTATCACAGCCCTTGATATAGGGACAAGTAAAATTTTTGGAATAACTTGTGTCGCAAAAGAGACTGGACTTGAGGCTATAGCCGCAAATGTTATGAATTTCTCTGAAGATATTGTTCAAAGAGGGAGAGTAACCGATATTGAAGAGGTTAGCAACAGTATTCATACAGTTTTGAGGTCATTAAAGAACGATTCTGGGGAAAATATTATAAAAGTCAATATTGGGTTAGGCGGTGGTCATCTTACCGGTATATCATATCCTAAAAGCATAACTATTGAGCCACAAGGAAGAACTATTTCTGAATCTGATATTGAAAAAGTTAAAAGAGAAATAGCCAATTCAGTATCTGCTTCATACGGAGCAGATAGGCAAATTTTGTTCACAACACCTCAAGAGTATATAATAGACGATACTAACCAGACAAAAAAACCTCCTGTTGGTATGCACGGTAATTCACTTCTTTTAAAGATGCACGTTGTTACAGCAGAAACCAACCCTATGAAAGATATTGAAACCTGTGTGAAAAAAGCTGGAGGGTTGGTTGAAGGGTTTTATCCTCACTCCTGGGCAGCAGCTGAATCGTGTTTAACAGAAGAAGAAAAGAAACTTGGATGTATACTTATAGATATTGGAAAAAGCACTACCGATTTGATTATGTTTTCAAACAATTCTGTTCTAACAACAGATTCAGTGGGGATTGGTAGCAAAAACATTGATTGGGATATTTCTCACATTCTACACACATCTGAGTTAAATGCAGAAGAACTAAAGAAAAAATATGGATGGGCAAATTATCCAAATCTTGTTCAAGAAAAATCCCCTATCCTTGAAAGACAAGTAGATATTGTTGATTTAACAGGAAAGTTATCCAGAAGCGTCTCAACAAATGAAATATCTCATATTGTTTATGCCAGGGCTTCGGAAATTTTAACTGATTATGTAAAAACAAAGGTTGACCAATATCTATTGAAACATAGTTGTATAGCGGGGATAGTGTTGACAGGGGGTGGAGCAAGGCTTCAAGGGTTTGAGCATTTGGCAATGAGTGTTTTTGGGTTACCAGCAAGGATTGGTATCCCTACTGGACCTTTTAACCTTGATTCTAACTATCAAGCACCTAACTTTGCATCAGCTATTGGAACTGTTATGCTTGCTTCAAAATCTATACGAAACCTTGAAGATAGCGAATGGTGGCAAAAAATATTAAAAACAGTAGTACACTCAGTACAGAAAACTAAAACTAAATCAAATGAATTTTTAGGGAGAATTAGAAATGGCAAAACTAATAACTGACTCTCCAGAAGAAAGTAAGGCAATTAATATTAAAATTGTTGGTATAGGTAATGCAGGTAGTAATATTATTTCACGGATATCAGAAGATGTTAAAGGTATAACATCAATTATTTTTAATACTGATGCTAATGCTCTAACCTATTCCAAAGCAGACATAAAAATACGGATTGGAGAGAAGATTACTAAAGGAAGTGGGACAGGCAGAGACCCTGAGAAAGGCAAGTTTGCTGCTAACGAAGATAAAGAGAAGATTAAAGAAGTGCTTGATAACTCAGATTTTGTTTTTCTGGTTGCAGGTTTAGGAGGCGGTACTGGGACAGGGAGTTCTCCAGTTATAGCAAAAATTGCTAAAGACCTTGGCGCTATAGTTATAGCTTTTGTTACTACTCCTTTTGCATTTGAAGGCGATAAAAAAATCAAGTACTCAAAAAAAGGTCTTGAAATCCTTGAAAATAATGTAGACACACTTATCCATTTATCAAACAAACGGTTATATGACCATGTTGCTGAAGACGTTGGGATTACGGATGCTTTTGGGAAAATAGATGAAATTATTTCAAGGACAATAGAGTCTCTATCTAACTTGATTTATAAACCTAAAATTTTTGATATTGATTTTGCAGATATATGTTCTATTGTTTCAAAAGCAGGAAAAGGTATTGTGGGGCTTGGTTCAGGCAAAGGTGAAAATAGAGTAGAAGATGCAGCAAATAATGCGATAGACAATCCTCTTGTTGAAAAAAACAATATAATGGAAGCAAAAAATATACTTATTAGTTTAACTGGAAGCAAAGACCTTACTTTGAGAGAGGTGGGGAACGCAATGAATCTTATAGAGAGAAAAATAGCCTCTCCGTCTAAGGTTATAGGAGTTGCTATTGATGAAAACCTTGAAAATGAAATAAGGATGACTATTCTTGCCACAGGTATTGGCGACAAATCTATAGAAATAGAAGAAGAAGTATCAAAACCTGTAGGAACTACAATTGTAAACGAGATACCTTTTATACCTACAGAAATAGATATCAATAAACCAGCTATTTTGAGAGGAAAGGAGTTTAAAAAATGAAACACGGAATATGTAACGAAATATTTAAAGGATGGGAACTAAAGAAAGTGTTTTCTTTTATAAAAAATCTTGGATATGAAGGGCTTGAAATTGCACCTTTTACTTTTGATGACTCTGTTGAAAACATCTCCTTAGATAAACGGAAAGAGGTCAAAGATTTATCAGAAGAATATGGTGTTAGTATAATCGGAAGCCACTGGCTGTTAGCTAAGCCAGATGGGTTATCAATGTCAAGTAGTGATTCTTCCATAAGAAAAAGAACTACTGAATATTTGTGTAGTCTTGCTGAGTTTACTTCTGATATAGGAGGGGAACTGATGGTACTGGGTTCACCTAAACAGAGAAATATTGGAGAAGGACAGACCAGAGAAGAGGTTAAAGGGCACGTTAAAGAAGGGTTGGTAGAAGCATTAAAAGTATGTGAATCAAGAAATATAGATATTTGTCTTGAACCTTTAACCAAAAATGAAACTAATTTTATAAATACTGCTAGTGAAGCCATAGAATTGATTGAAGAGATTTCTCACCCTAACTTGAAACTTCACCTTGACGTTAAGGCTATGTCGGCTGAATCTTTATCTATTCCAGAGATTATTAGTAATTCAAAAAAGTATTTAAGGCATTTCCACGTAAATGATGTTAACAGGATGTATCCGGGTTCAGGGGAGATAGATTACGCTCCTATTTTAAAAGCATTAAAAGAGATTGATTATCAAGGATGGATTTCTCTTGAAGTATTTGATTTCTCTCACGGAGCAGAAACAATTGCGCTTGAAAGTATCAAATACCTTAAAAGATTCATTTAAAATTATAAGTCCCTCACAGTTTACAAGTTTGTAATTGACAATTTTTACAACAATGAACAGAGCCTCTAACAAGATAATGTTGGAGGTAAAGGAGAAGAGAAGATGAGGAAGATTAAAGCAGGTGTTGCCGGATATGGAAGAAGCGGTAAAGGTATTCATTGTCACAGTATAGGTCAGTTACCCGATAAATATGACATAGTTGCTTTGTGTGAACCCAACGATGAAAGAAGAGAAGAAGCGAAAGAAAATTTAAAATGTAGAGTTTATAAAGATTTTAATGAATTTTTAACAGATAAAGAGGTTGAACTTGTTTCCGTTGCTACCCCTTCTTACCTTCACACAGAATGTACACTTGCCTCTCTTGCTGCAGGAAAAAATACTGTATGTGAAAAACCATTATCTGATAATGTTGCTGATGTTGATAAGATGATAGAAGCATCTAAAAAATATAATAAAATTTTTGCTCCTTTCCAAAATAAAAGACATTGCACCCATTTTCAAAAAATGAAAGAGATTGTTGATTCTGGAATACTTGGAAAAATTGTTGAAATAAAAATTAACTGGAACGGTTTTGGAAGAAGATGGGACTGGCAAACTCTCAGAAAATTTAAAGGTGGTACTCTAAACAATACTTGCCCACACTCAATTGATCACGCATTACAGTTTATGCCTGAAGATGATGATTATGAAATCTTTTGTCATCTTGAAAAGACTCTAACGTTAGGGGATGCCGATGACCACGTAAAAATAATAATGAAGGGAAAAAAATCTCCTCTGCTCGATTTAGAAGTTTCTTCAGCTTTTGCTTATACACAACCAGAAAAGTATATTATAGCTGGAACTAAAGGTGGATTGAAAGCAAACTACTCTGAAATCTGGTGGAAATATTTTGACCCTACTACACTTCCAGATAGAGAACTCCCTGAAATAGCTATTTCTGAGGGACGTGCATATTGTAGCGAAGATATTGAATGGACAGAAGAATACTGGAAAACGCCTGAAGACGCTGTCCATTTTTCAGTAGCGTTTTATGACCATCTTTACAAAACGCTAACAGAAGGCGTACCTCTATTTGTTAGTCCTGAGAGTGCAAGAAGGGTTGTATGGTTATCTGAAATATGCCACAAAAGAACAGGGATATAATTTTTCTTAAGTTTTTATTTTTCAAATCAAAAAACTATGGAGATAGGTAAATGAAAAAAATTAAAATTAAAAATAAGGTCCGAGATTTTAAAAACTCGCCTATAAAAATTGAATGGGAAGAAGAAGGAATTTTTCTACTTAATGATGGTAAAAACAGTTTTTACGGGCAGACAAATAAAGTAGATGGTAAAATTTATCTTCTTTTTATCCCTCCAAGTATCTCATCTGATACTGAAGTTGAATATACAGTTAATAAAACTTCTGAAGCACCACAATCTGTTGCACTTAAACAGAACGATAATGGCACAATAGATGTTTTTATCAATGAAACACTTTTTACTACCTATAACTACGCAACCCAAGACCTTGTTAGACCTTTCCTTTTTCCAGTAATAGGTCCAAAAAACAAGTCTGTTCTTAGAACTCCACCCGCACCCGGTAACCCAGAGAAGGTTGACCATAGACACCATAGAGGAATATGGGTATCTCACGGTATTGTTAACGGAGTTGATAACTGGTCTGAAGAAGGCAAGCATGGGTACACATTTCATAAAGATTTTTCTGAACTAACATCAGGACCTGTCTTTGCTAAAATACATTCAGTTAACCATTGGGTCAAATTTGTTGAAAGAGGTGACGTAAAAAGAGAGGTAAAAATTCTTGAAGAAGAACGTATAATAACAGTATATAACCTACCAGAAGATTTTCGTATTATCGACCATAAAATTATTTTGAATGCAACAGAAGGGGAAACCATCTTTAAAGATACAAAAGAGTCTGGTTTGTTGAGTGTAAGGTTGAACCCTTCAATGGAAGAGAGAAAAGGAGGTAGGATGGTCAATGCACACGGTGGTATCGGCGAAGATGAATGTTGGGGAAAGAGAGCTGACTGGTGCGACTATTGTGGGGAAGTTGAAGGGGTTAAATGTGGTGTGTCTGTCTTTGACCAACCGTCCAATTTTAGGTATCCCACATATTGGCATATAAGAAGTTACGGTCTGTTTACTGCAAACTTTTTAGGTATATCTGATTTCACTAAAGATAAAACAAATTCTGGAACACATATTCTTCCCGCTTACGAAAAACTACCACTTGAATATAGGATATGTATCCATAAAGGTTATACAGAAGAGAGCGGTGTATCAGACAGATATTTAAACTTTATAAATCCGCCAACAGTTACTATTGAGTAATTCATTAAAATCTCTTGGAAAAAAATAGTATAAGGAAAAGAGTGCTTACTTTTTTCTTATATCACAAGAGGATGAGTGAGTTGGTATAATTTTTATGTTCCTTCTTTACAAAGAGCCTTTTTTTAGAATGTTTTTGTGAGAGATTTTAAGGTGATAATTATAAGGTAAAAAGGAATGAAGTTGATATTTTTTTATTACTGAAAATTTCGCTTAAAATCCATTTGACACTCTTGCAAAAATAGTTTAGAATATATGTTTGTTTGAATTGTTAAAAGAATAAATAAGAAATAAAATGGAATGGAGGTAAATTTTAATGGAGCAGAAGACAGCAGAACAGATCCAACTTGGAATTGGACGACGGAAAACAAGCACTGCAATAGTAAAACTAAAAGAAGGGAAAGGAAATATTTCTATCAATAAGAAAAGTCTTGACCAATTTTTCCCTTTACAATACCAACAAGAGGCGGCTATACAATCTCTTATACTTCTTGATTTAAGAAATAAGTTTGATGTTGAGATAAAGGTTCTTGGAGGAGGTTTTACTGGACAAGCAGACGCAATTAAGCTTGGAATAGCCAGAGCCCTCGTAAAGTATGACCAATCCCTTACCGCACAACTTAGGGAACACGGTCTACTTACAAGAAATTCCAGAATGAAAGAACGGAAAAAATACGGACAGAAAGGCGCAAGAGCCAAATTCCAGTGGACTAAGAGATAATTTTAGAATTTCTTTTTTTCATAATTTCCCACAATTTACAAACCAATACCTTAGTTTGCATTCAACTATTTGTTGTGGTTTTATTAATATAACTAATTAACTTCAAATTTTTGTTCATAAATTATGAGTTCTCAGTAAACACAGTCCAGAGCAGATTGTCTGCCTCATGGATTTGCAGAAATAAGAAGACTTGGCCTTCTACCCTTATGTCTTGTATGATAGTAGGTGGAGGTGCTTTATACCCCCTGTTTGTCATTGCGAGTGGCTTGTCCCGACAGGTTTTCTGAGGGATTTCTAAATGTAGCAATTTTCCCCACAAATACTATGGGACAAGACTCGTTTTTCTTGTTACCAGCGTGGGTTAGGTTAGAGACCCTGAAACAAGTTTAGGATGACAAAATGGACGGAGAGAGGAGAGTGCAGGGCAAGTTTACTGAATTTTTTCACAAATTAACAGTCAGAAAGGATTTATTATGGTAAGAGTGGCTATTTTTGGTATATCGGGCTATGCTGGTCAAAAGTTGACAGAAATACTTGTTTCTCACCCAAAAGTAAAGATAACTAAAGGGTTTGTATCTACAAAAAGTGGAACGCCACACCTGTCAGAAATCATTCCAAAGGTTAAAGATATTATTGATTTAAGGTGTGAGAATGTATATGACTGGAAAAGTATTAAAGAGTCCTGTGATGTTATTTTTCTCGCCCTCCCCCACTCTGTATCAATGACTCTTATACCAGAGATTATGAATCTTGGCAAAATTGTTATTGACCTTAGTGCAGATTTTCGATTTAGCAATTTGGATAATTACGAAAGATGGTATATGAAACACACTTGCCCTCAATATCTTGATAACTTTGTATATGGGTTACCTGAAATAAACAGAGCAATAATTAAAAAATCAAAAAATACTGCTAACCCTGGTTGTTATCCCACTTCTGTCATCCTTGCGTTACTACCTCTTGCAAAAAAACGGTATATACAAGGTAATATCATCTCTGATTCAAAAAGCGGTGTTACTGGAGCAGGAAGAAGCCTGAAACTTGAAAATATTTTTGCTGAATGTAATGAAAATATCAGAGCTTATAAGATTGGAGAACATAGACATTCCCCCGAGATGGAAGAGGTGTTATCGTGTGTATCTACCGAAAATTATAAGATTACTTTTGTACCTCACTTAGTCCCTTTTAATCAAGGAATACTTTCTACCTGTTATGTCAACCTAAAAGAACCTGCAACTGGTGAAGAGATTCAAGAGTTGTATGAAAATTTTTATAAAGATGAACCTTTTGTAAGGGTGATGGACTATTCTGTTTCTCCATCTGTAAAAAATGTTGTTAACACAAATTTTTGTGATATAGGTTTAAAAGTTTTACAGAACAATCAGGTTGTAATTGTATCTGCAATTGATAATCTTGTTAAGGGAGCGGCAGGGCAGGCAGTTCATAATATGAATTTAATGGTTGGATGTGATGAAACGGTTCCTTTTTTTTATAAAAATCGAAAGACGTTAGTTTAAACGATATTTTTTAATGGAGGGTTATAAAGAATGTATGATGTAATAATTATTGGTGGTGGACCGGGAGGGTACCCTTGTGCAATAAGGTGCGCTCAATCTGGAATGAAGGTAGCTTTGATTGAATCTGAACATCTTGGAGGTGTTTGTCTAAATAAAGGATGTGTCCCTACAAAAACTCTTTCTGCAATAGCCGAACAGGTAAGTCAATCTCCATTTAAATCTATACAAAAAAACGTTGGTTACCAATGGGACAAAGTTCTTTCGGAAATCAAGACTGATGTTGTTTTACGTTTGAGGATGGGAGTAAGTTTTCTAATAAAACAGAATAAGATAGACCTTTTTCAAGATGAAGGAATTATACTTAACCCAAACCTTGTAGTTGCTGGGGATAAAAAGCTTGAATGTAGAAATATTGTTATCTCAACAGGTAGTGTTCCTATCACTCCAGAAATTTGTAAAGATAACGAAAGAACCTTAACAAGCGATGATTTATGGAAGATGGAGAAACTCCCTAAAAGTTTAGCTATTGTTGGTGGAGGCGTTATAGGATGTGAGTTTGCTTCTATCTTGAATAAGTTTGGAGTTGAAATTTCTATATATGAAATGCAAGAAGACCTTATACCTGAAGGTGATAGTGAGATAACAAAATTGTTTAAAAAGTACCTTGAAAAACGTGGTGTAAAAGTTTTAACAGGTAAAAAAATTGAAAGTATTAATGAAATCCAAGATGAAAAAATTCTTGTTACTGTTGGACGTAAAGCAAATATTCCCAAGATGGACAATTTGGAGATTACTCTTAATAAAGGTGCAATAAATACCGACCCATATATGAAAACCAATATTGAGAATATTTATGCTGTGGGTGATGTTAATGGTAAATACCAGTTTGCTTATGTTGCTACCAGAGAAGGTGAGGTTGCTGCGTCTAATATTATTGGAAAACAGGTTTCTATGGATTACAATAATATACCTTCATCTGTTTTTACTATTCCTGAAATGTCTTTTTGTGGTATTACAGAAAAAGAGGCTACCAATAAAGGTATCAATTTCAAAACAGGTCGATTCCCACATACCATTCTTGGAAAAGCGTATACAAGGAAAGATAATGAGGGGATAGTAAAAGTTATTGTTAGTTCAGATACTGATGAAATATTGGGGATTCATATTCTTGGTCAAAGTTCTACTGAACTTGTTTCTTTTTCATCTCTTGCCATTAATAACAAAATGAAGATTTCTGATCTTGAAAAAGTTCTTTATTGTCACCCTACCTATGCAGAAGGTATTATGGAAGCAGTTGAGGATGTAAACAAAAAAAGTATACATCTGCCTCCTAAACGTTGAGTTGATAAAGATTAAGATTGCCCTGCATGTCATTCCGGACTTGATCCGGAATCTCGTTTTTTATTACTTACGTTACGGGGTTAAGTTAGAGATCCTGAAACAAGTTCAGGATGGTAAAATTGGACGTTCGGATGGTAAAATAAGGCGTAAAGATTTAAAAGACCTCTCTCCTCTCTCGGAGATACTAGGACAAGATCCCTTCACAATGACAAATAACGTTGGATATACCTCTAAAAAGAATGGCTATTGAGAAAACAATATTTTACGGGCAACTTTCAATCCCTTTTCAATATCTACAGGAAAACCTATTTCGGCAAGCCCAACACCCATTGCAGATATAACTGTTAAAACATCAAAATCGTCCTGCCAGCCAAGATGTGAAATTCTCATTATTTTCCCTTTAAGGGTATCTTGTCCACCTGCAATAGAAATTCCATATTTACTTCTTAAAAGTTTAACAAGTTTTTCGCCATCAGCGTTTTCGGGGAGCATAACAGCAGTTAAAGCGTTGGAAGGTGATTCAGAGTAAATTTTTAAATCTATCTCTTCAAAAGCTGCTCTGGTTGCGTCTGCTCTTCTGGTATGTTGGTCCCATATTGTTTCAATACCTATATCTTTCATTAAACTTAATGATTTCTGTAGTCCAACAATAAGAGAAACAGGTATTGTGTATGGGAAATCGTATTTAGATACTGCTTTTCTATATTTTTTTAAATCAAAATAGTATTTTGGAAGGTCTGAAGTTTCAGATTTTTTCCAGGCTTTCTCGCTAATAGAAATAAACGATAAACCAGGTGGAAGCATTAAGGCTTTCTGTGAACCAGTAATAAGGCAATCTATACCCCACTGGTCTGTTAAACAAGGAACAGCCCCTAATGAACTTATAGCGTCAACCACAAGAAGCATATCAGGATATTGTGAAACTATCTTACCAAACTTATCAATCTCAAACTGTGTTCCAGTGGAGGTTTCGCATAATGTTGTAAAGAGTGCTTTTGCGTCAGGATGTTTATCTATTGTTTTTTGTATAACCTCTGGATTGAGTTTTTTACCCCATTCAACCTCAATAGGTACAAGGTTTAATCCAAAACTAACCGATATCTCTTTAAACCTTTCTCCAAACTTACCTCCTGATACAACTATAACTTTGTCCCCTTTAGAAAGAAAATTAACAACAGCAGATTCCATAGCGCCTGTACCGGAAGAAGAAAGTATTATTACATCGTTTTCTGTTTGAAATATATATTTTAAATCTTTTAAAACAGATTCAGCAATTTTTTTAAACTCGTCGGTTCTATGATGCATTATCGGTGAAGCCATTTCAAGAAGTATTTCTTCTGGTACTGATGTTGGACCTGGTGTAAATAATCTTTTCTTTAACATTGTTTTCCTTTTAGGTATTATTGATTTTTATTTTTTACGAGTTGTGCGAGTTTTAACCTGTTTTTTATCTTTCCACCCAATTATTGAGTGGTTTATTACTTCGCTTAGATTTTTAACAGATACAATTTCTAAATCATCTTTTACCTTTTTAGGTATTTCTTTAAGGTCTTTCTCGTTTTCGTACGGAATAATAATTTTTCTTATTCCTGAACGGTGTGCAGCAAGAATTTTAGATTTTAGTCCACCAATCTTAAGAACTTTACCCTGCAAAGTTATTTCGCCAGTCATAGCTATATGAGCATCTACTGGTTTTTCTACAAGACAGGATATAAGGGCAGTAGAAATTGTTATACCTGCAGAAGGACCATCTTTTGGAATTGCACCTTCTGGAACGTGTATATGTATATCAAGTTCTTTATAAAAATCTTTCTCTATCCCAAGTTCAGCAGTATGAGCTCTAACATAACTAAGGGCTGCTTGTGCAGATTCTTTCATTACATTCCCAAGTTGACCGGTAAGTATGAGTTGCCCTTTGCCGTTCATCGTTAGAACTTCAGTAAAGAGTATCTCGCCACCGTATGCTGTCCAAGCCATACCAGTTGCAACTCCAACTTTATGTTCTTTTTCGCCCTGTAGAGATGAGTATTTTTCTGGTCCGAGATATTTTTCTACATTTTTAACAGTTATTGTGTATAGACTCTCTTTTTTAGTCTCAACTATTTTCTTTGTAACCTTTCTACACACATTGGCAATCTCTCTCTCAAGGTTTCTAACGCCAGCTTCTCTTGTATAGTTTTTTATAATAGAGAATAGAGCGTCATCAGAAAATTTAATATTTTTTGTTGTAAGCCCATTTTCTTTAAGTTGTTTAGGTATTAGAAAATGTTTAGATATCTCTCTCTTTTCCCAAATTGTGTATCCAGGTAAAGAAATTATTTCCATTCTATCAAGAAGAGCAGGAGGTATAGAAAATTCTGTGTTAGCAGTTGTTAAAAACAATATTTTTGAAAGATCAAACTCTACCTCTAAATAATGGTCAGAGAAAGTAGCGTTCTGTTCTGGATCAAGAACTTCAAGTAAGGCACTTGCAGGGTCGCCTCTAAAATCCCTACCTAATTTATCAATTTCATCAAGAAGAAATATTGGATTGTTTACCTGCACTTTCCTTAAAGACTGTATAACTCTACCGGGCATAGACCCAATATATGTTCTCCTATGTCCTCGTATTTCTGCCTCATCTCGTATTCCGCCTAAAGAAATCCTAACACATTTCCGCCCCATCGCCCGAGCAATAGATTTTCCTAAAGAGGTTTTACCTACACCGGGAGGACCCACAAAACAAAGGATAGGACCCTTTAACCCTTCAGCACGTTTTCGAACAGCAAGATATTCAAGAATCCTTTCCTTGACCTTCTCTAAACCGTAGTGGTCTTCATTCAATATTTTTGATGCGTGAAGCACATCAAGATTATCTTTTGTTTGGTTATCCCAAGGAAGATTTATAAACCACTCAAGGTAGGTTCTAATAACAGAAGCCTCTGGTGAAAGCGGCATTGTTTTAGAAAGTCGAGCCAATTCTTCTTCTGCCTTATCTCTTGCGGTCTTAGGCATTTTAGTCTTTTTAATCTTGTCTCTTAACTGTGTAACTTCATCGGTATCGCCCTCTTTACCAAGTTCTTTCTGTATTTCTTTAAGTTGTTCGTTCAAAAAATATTGTCTCTGGGTATCTTCAATCTTTTTAATTACTTTACTCTGTATCTTTTTTTGAACTTCAAGAACAGCTATTTCGCTGTTAAGTATATCTATTAAAGACTGCAACCTATCTTGTACCGGAATTGTTTCAAGAACAATCGATTTATCTTTAAGTTTTAATGGGAGATACCCTGCAATAGAATCAGCAAGTTTTGAAGCGTCTTCAATGGTAGAGATAGTAGAATACAGTTCCTTAGGAATAGATGTATTCAAATCAAGATATTTTTCTAAAAGTTCTAACAGAAAACGCATAAGAGCCTCGTTCTCTTTATTTTTTTGTGCAACTTCTTTTATTCTTTCAGTTGAGACTGAGTAGAATTTTTTGTTCTTTGAAAAATCGGTTATCTTCACCCTATCAAGTACTTCTGCCAATATCTTCATTACCCCATTCTGCTCTTTAACGCTTTGAATAATCTTTACTGCAACACCTACCTTGTAAATATCATCAAAAACAGGGTCATCAACCTGAGGATCTTTCTGAAAAACAACTATAAGGTTCTCTTCGCTAACCAAAGATTCATCAACTGAATTTAAAGAACGGGTCCTCCCAACAAGGAGAGGAACCACCATATTAGGAAAAACTATTAAATCCCTTAAAGGTATTGCGGGTTTCATTTTGTTTCGGTTTCTTTCACTTTTTTTTAGTATTGCCATTTTTATTTATCTCTTTTATTTTTTCAGAATGGATGATTTTGTCTCCTAATCCGTATTTAACAGCTTCTTTTGCATCCATAAAATAATCTCTTTCAGTATCTTTTTCAATTGTTTTTATTGTTTTACCAGTATGTAAAGCAAGTGTCTGGTTAACTATACTTCTTAATCTCATAATTTCACGAGTATGAATATTAACATCAGTAGCGGTACCTTCAACTCCACCCCATGGCTGATGTATCATTACCCGACTATTTGGTAGAAGTGCCCTTTTGTTTTTTGCTCCTGCCGCAAGAAGGATAGCACCCATACTTGATGCTTGACCTATACAATATGTTGCAATTTCACACGAAACAAACTGCATTGTGTCATATATCGCAAGCCCTGCTGTTATTGAACCCCCTGGCGTGTTTAGGTACAAATGTATATCTTTTTTTGAATCTTCGTTTTGCAGAAAAAGAAACTGTGCTATAACAAGGTTTGCAAGCAAATCATTTATAGCGGTACCTATAAAGATAACCCTATCTTTTAATAGGCGTGAATATATATCGTAGGCACGCTCTCCTTTTGATGTCTCTTCTATTATGAAAGGAACAAGTTGATTTTTCATTATATTACCTCCCCTTAGCATCTTCTGGAAGAATGATTTTTTCTATAGATTGTGAATTTTCTTTCAAAAAATTAAAAGTTTTTTCTATTCTTATTTCATCTTCAATATCTGGAATTCTTCCAGCTTTCTCTAATTTCTCTTTATAAGTTGTTACTGGTTCCCCTATAGAACGACTAATCTTTTCAATTCTTTCATCAACATCTTTTGGTGTGACTTCAATCTTTTCAAGTTCAGATATTTTATCAAGTATAAAATATTTTTTAATATCAAGTTCAGCGACAGGTTTCATTTTTTCAAAAACTTCTTCTACTATCTTTTTTCTTTCTTCTTCTGTCTTATCTTTTAAATCAAGGCTTCTAAAATGGTCTTCGGTGTATCTTGCCGCTCTTTCTTGTATAAGTTTATCAGGAACTTGAAGTTCTACGTCTTTCATAACACCTTCCCACAATTCCTGTTCTTCTTGAACAGATGCTTTATATTTATTGTAGCCTTCCATTTGACCTCTTATCTTATCTTTCCAGGCACGTCTTTTGGAAGGGTCTATAATTGCGGCACTAAATTCTGGCTTTTTTTCCCATTCATCAAGAACTTTTTCAATTTCTTCTTCAGTAACAACTTCTGGGATTCTCTTCTTTACTGGTATACCTTTATATTTTTTCAGAACGACTTCTGGCTTAATCTCTGTATAAATCTTAAACTTTAAACCCTCTTGGTCAAGATTTACCTCGTAGATTGATGGTTCAACTACTACATTAAGGTTCTTCTCTTTTATGGTTTCATAATATAGTTCTGGTATAATTCTGTTAAGTAGATTTTCTTTAATAGTATCTGCAAATTTTGCTTCAATAATGCTTTCTGGTACTTTGCCTTTTCTAAAACCTTCGACAACAGCATCTTTTTTAATCTCATCTACTATCTTTTTTTTCTCAGTATCTACTTTTTCTTTCTCAACAACAAATACTAATTCTCTGCCAAGCAACGATTTTTCAATAACTTCTACTTTCATTTTTTCTCCGTCTTTATTATTAGATGAAAATAAAGTGTTAAAGTTTCTTTTGGAAGTTTAAGAGATGTTAAATTTTAGAGTTCAGGTTATGTAACAACTTCTAATTGTGAGCGGGGTACGGGAATCGAACCCGTATAATCAACTTGGAAGGCTGATGTTTTACCATTAAACCAACCCCGCTAAACTGTTTTAGTGGTTAAATTTGTTGATACTCTCTCTTGCCTACCTAATGATGTTTTATCCTTAATGTAGCAAAAGAAATTCATCACTATATTTCCTTTAGAATGACAAAATGGGCAGGGGAGGATTCGAACCTCCGAAGGCTAAGCCGCCAGATTTACAGTCTGGTGCGTTTGGCCACTCCGCAACCTGCCCTATTTATATTATACAAATTATAAACCTATATTATACATTAAAAGCCCGTTCCGCCGCAAAGATAGTATCCTTTGAGACCCTCAAGGTAAAGTGGGTACCTCTCCTGACAGCTTCAACTTTTCGCTTAAAGCGAACTTGTTGGCACTATACAGACTTAGTTCCCAAATATTTTGTGTTGGCTCAAGGATATTTAATCCTCACGCACGGAACAGGCATTTATATTTTACCTTCTTTTAAAAAAAATGTAAAATGTATTTAAAAAAGTTATTTTTTGAAAAAGACAATTATGGTATTTTATACAAAAAATTCTAAAGAGACTGTAAAGGTAGGTGAAAAAATTGCCAACCTTTTAAGGTATGGTGATATTGTTAGTTTTTCAGGTGAATTGGGAAGTGGAAAGACAACAATGATTAAAGGTATTGTTTTCTTTCTTACTGGTAAAATTGCCACAAGCCCTACTTTTGTCATTTTAAACGAATATAACGGGAAAATTCCTGTTTTTCATTTTGATCTTTATAGAATAGAACATATTGAAGAACTTTCTTCGTTTGGATGGGAAGAATATCTTGGGAAAGGTATAATTCTTGTTGAATGGGCTGAGCGAATTAAAAACCTGCTTCCTTTGACAACAATATTAATAAATATAGAATATATTAATGAGAAAAGGAAAATTTCTATATCTGGGTTAGAGGAACGTGTTTCAAGCAAAAAAAATAATCATAACCTCACTTGATTCAAATAGTTATACAAAATAGTTCTCCATAAAAGAGATTAGGAATAAAGAGTAAAGTGTAGGTATAAAACAGTGCCCCCTCGATGCACTCAACTGGGGCAAAGGAGAAATATGACAAGTCGAGAAAGAATCCTAAGAGTTTTAAATCACAAAATTCCTGATAGAGTACCTATTCATGATGTTGTATGGGACTCAACAATCAAAAGATGGCAGAAAGAAGGATTACCTGAGGATTTGTCTCCAGCAGAGTTTTTTGATTTTGAAATTGCAACTTTTAATGCTGATTTAACTCCAAGATTTCCAGTAAAAATTTTGGAGAAAAACGAAGAATTCATTATTTCTACTACTCCTTTTGGCGGTCAAAGAAAGAATTATAGAGACTATTCTACCACTCCTGAAATTATAGATTGGCCAATTAAATCTAAAGAAGACTGGAAAGAGATTAAAAAGAGATTGGCGCCTGATATGACAAGAATCAACTGGGCTGCTGGGCTACAAGCAAATAAGACTTCTTATGAAGCAGGGAAATTCTTATGTTTTGACTGTGCCACAGGGTACGATGCTCTACAGTATTATATGAAATCTGAACAGATACTCATAGCGATGGCTGAAGACCCTGACTGGATAAAAGAAATGTTGACAACATTATCTGAACTTGCAGTTGTAACCGCCGACCTGATGTTGAATAACGGTTTTAAGTTTGACGCTCTATTTAACTATAATGATATGGGATACAGAAACGGGTTACTGTTTTCACCGGAAACATATAAAAAGACCCACTATGACGCAGACCTTCTCCTTTATGAATATTTTCATTCAAAGGGGATGAAGACTATCCTGCATAGTTGTGGAGATGTTACAGAAATTATACCTACTCTAATTGAGGTTGGACTTGACTGTATCCAACCGCTCGAAGTTAAATCTGGAATAAATATGCTTGCTCTAAAAGAAAAGTTTGGGGATAGGTTATCTTTTATGGGTGGTATAGATGTTAGGGTTATGTCTGATAGCGACCCTAAAAAGATAGAAGAAGAAATAAAAAGAAAGTTTGAAATCGTAAAATCAAATGGTGGTTATATATATCATTCTGACCATTCTATACCTAAAAATGTTTCTTTTCAGCAATATTGTAGGGTAATAGAGTTGGTCAAACAATATGGCGTCTACCCAGAATATGAAAAAATATTAGCTGAGGAAAAATTACAACCAGAAGAAGACACCTCTGGTACAAGTAAAAAAGATGTGAAGAAAAAAAGACAAAAGAGGGAAAGAAAAAGTAAAAAACCTTCTACTAAAGTGCCTGAAAAAGTTGCACAACCAAAAGCCCCCGCAAAAAACGGTGCTCTTGTAGCAGACAAAAATGGTGATAAACCAGAAAAACCCGAACAAAAGAAATTTAAACTCCCCTTTGGGAAAAAGAAATAAAGAGGCATAAAAATGGAAAAAGTTGTTGGCATAGATTTAGGTGGAACATTTATTGAAGCTGGTCTTACGAATGAAGAAGGACAAATATTGAAAAAGAAAAGTTTCCCTACCCTTGCTCACCAAGGCAGAGATGTTGTTATTGAGCAGATATCAAAAGCAATAGATTTTTCTCTACAAGGAACCAACAATATAGTGAAAGGTATTGGTATAGGTACCCCCGGGGTTGTTGATAACAGAGGGTATGTGTTTGATTCCCCAAATTTACCGGGATGGGAGAACCTGCCTCTGAAAGATATTTTTCAAGAAAAATATTCTTTACCTGTTGTGGTAGAGAATGATGTTAACACTATTGCGTTGGGAGAATTTTTGTTTGGTGCAGGTAAAGGTAGCAATATAATGATTTGTGCAACTCTCGGTACTGGCGTGGGAGGCGGGATTGTTTATAAAGGAAAAATCGTTAGAGGTAAAAAATACTCTGCTGTTGAACTGGGGCATATAACAATAGATCATAATGGACCTCAATGTAAATGTGGAAATTATGGGTGTATAGAAAGGTTTGTTGGTAAAGAATATATTATAGAAAGAGCCGTTAAAGCAATAAAAGAAAAGAAAGAAACAATTATTTATTCTTTAGCCGATAAGAATTTAGAAAATATTACTCCCAAATTGATTAAAGAAGCGTTTGCCAAAGGAGATAAGGTTGCAGAAGAAATTTTGTTAGATGTTGGGCTCTGTTTAGGTGCTTTCTTTACCAGTTTGGTTAATATATTCAACCCAGAAATAATTGTTATTGGTGGTGGAATTGCACAAGATGCAGAAATAATATTTGAAACAATAAGAGATACTATTAAAAAAAGAGCTATGAAAAAACTGGCAGAAAATGTAAAAGTTGTTCCTGCAGGACTTGGAAGTGAAACAGGAATAATTTCTGCTGGAGCGTTACTATTTCAAAAGGTTTAATTAATGAATATACTATACTTTGGTTGTGATAATTTTGGTACTCCTACACTTGAAAAACTTCATATATCTCACAACCTCATAGGTGTTGTAACAGCACCAGATAAAAAGAGTGGAAGAGGTATGAAACTATGTTCAAACCACGCTAAACAATGGGCTGCAAAAAAAGGTGTAACTATTTATCAACCTGAAAATTTAGATACACAATTCGTTGAGTTTATTAAAACCCTTGATATAGATTTAATACTTCTTATCTCTTATGGGAAAAAACTACCAAGAGAAATAATTGAAATACCCAAAATATCTTCAATAAATGCCCACCCTTCCCTACTACCTAAATATAGAGGTGCTGCACCGATAGAATGGGCATTGATAAACGGGGAAGAAAAAACAGGGGTAACAATAATTACTATGACACCTAAAATAGATAGAGGAGGAGTGCTTGCTCAGAAAGAAGTTGTAATTGAAGATGAGGACGATATATTTTCTATGAAAGACAAACTCTCTTATTTTTCAGCAGAGATGGTTTTAAAAGTTATTAAAAAAATTTCTATATCGGGGTTAACCCCTTTACCTCAATCAGGAAAACCTTCTTACGCAAGAAGACTTACAAAAAAAGATGGGTTGATAGATTGGCAACTACCTTCTTACAAAATAAATAACCTTATACGAGGTATAAAAGAGTGGCCGGGAGCGTTTACATTTATGCAGGTAAAAGATTGCAAAAGATATGTAAAAATTTTTTCTGCTGAAAATATTGGGCAACAAAGTTCACAAGGAAAGCCAGGAGAAATAATTTCTATAGAGAACAATTTCATAGAGGTTGCTTGTGGTGTTGGAAGTATTAGAATAAAAGAGTTGCAGGTTGAAGGTAAAAAAAGAAATAAAGCGTACGAATTTGTTTGCGGATATAGGGTGTCACCGGGTTTTATTTTTTCTAAATAATTCAAAAAATTACCTAATGTTTTTCTTTAATAAAACTTCTTTTATTACTCTATTCAAAGTATTTTTGTTCTGATTAAAAAATATTATTTAGATTGGTATAACACAATTATATTTGATTTTTTTACCTTTTTTTCTTATACTGTATGGTTCAAAATGGAGGTTTTATGGCGTTAATTGTTCAGAAATATGGTGGCAGTTCTCTAAAAACAGTTGAGAATATACAATATGTTGCTCAAAAAATTATTGACTGCAAAAAAAAGGGTAATAAAGTAGTGGTGGTTGTTTCAGCGATGGGCAAAACAACCGATAATTTAATAAATATGGCTAAACAGATACATAATTCCCCGCCTAACAAGGAGATGGATATCCTTCTATCTACTGGCGAAATGGTGTCGGTGGCTATGTTATGTATTGCTATTGAAAACTATGGCGAAGAGGCAGAAGGTTTTCCTGGGTATTGTGCAGGTATAATGACAGACAATTCTCATACAAACGCAAGAATAGAGACTATCCGTCCTCTAAAAATACTTGAAGAATTAAGTAAAGATAAAATAGTTGTTGTGGCTGGTTTTCAAGGTATAAGTAAAGAGAATGCTATCACTACGTTAGGAAGAGGTGGTTCTGACTTAACCGCTATAGCTGTATCTGCGGCTTTAAAGGCCGATTTATGTGAAATTTATACTGATGTTGAAGGTATTTATACTGCCGACCCTAACCTGCTTCCTAAAGCTAAACTTATACCTCTGCTCTGTTATGAGGAATTGTTAGAGATGGCTTCAGCGGGAGCTAAGGTTATGTTTTCGAGGGCGGTAGAGTTTGCACAAAAATATAATGTTCCTTTTGTGGTTAAATCAACCTTTTCAAAAACGGGAGAAGGCACAATGGTAAAAGAAATACTATTAAATGAAGGGGTTGCAGTTTCAGCAGCCGCACTTGATGAAAAACAAGCAAAACTTACGATATATAAAGTTCCCGATAGACCTGGAATTTCTTCGAAAATTTTTAGTGCACTCGGAAACGCCAATATCAATGTTGATATTATTGTACAGAATGTTAGTAAAGAAAAAAAATCTGATATATCTTTTACTGTAAATATATCAGATGCAGAAAAAGCCAATAAAATAATAGAGGATGTCTCTAAAGAGATTGGAGCAGAAAGAACCGAGTGTGATACTGATATAGCCAAACTTACAATTATAGGTATTGGAATGATGAACCATGCAGGTATTGCTGGACGTATGTTTAGGGCTCTTGAGTTGGCAGATATAAATATAGAAATGATTAGTACTTCTGAGACTAAAATATCTTGTGTTATTAAAAAAGATGCTGGTAAAAAAGGGCTTCAAGCTGTCCATAAAGAGTTTATAGAAGACTAAAACGAAGGTCTATCCTTTATGATTTTCCTACCAAACTTGGAGATTTATCCCAACAGTTGTTCTGAGGGAGGTCTTTTAAATCTTTACGCCCCAGTTTACCATCCTGAACTTGTTTCAGGATCTCTAACCTAACCCCGTAACGTAAGTAATAAAAAACGAGATTCCGGATCAAGTCCGGAATGACAATCTTTCCTTATTTGCCTCTCCCCTTGCGGGAGAGGATGCAAGGTGAGGGGGGCTTTTGTGTTTTCTACTTTTACGTTTTGCCTATATTTGTCATTGAGAGGAGTCTTGTCCCGATAGTATTTGTGAGGGAAATTACCACGTTCCACTTTGGTTGCAAACCCACGCACTTTACTTTGTGTGCCATTCAATAATTAACCCACTCTTAATTAGAAATTATTGTCACACTATAAACATTGGTAATTTTTTGATATATATAATAGAATACACATATTCTTTTTAGCCCCTATCATAAGACCTTTTAAAGGAGAGATAAAATGTCAAAACAGGTAAAAGTAATCTCAAATAAGAATGGTTCAAGAAAACTTAAATTCAATCTAACTGATAACGATATTAAGTTCATTTTAACTGCCCCTAAAGAAATTACTTTCAACTTTACTTATTCATCTATGAACCCTTTCTCTATTACAAAACCCTGGAAGATTTTATACGAAGAACCTGAAGAAATAACAGTAGATATGCTCAACAAAGGTAGTATTAAAGTAGAAGCGAAGTACAAACTCTGTAAGATTAAAGATGTTTTTTCTTTTAGAGGGGAGTATCTTTATATAAAGCGTCAATGGCAATTATTCAAAAATCCTAACATTTCCCATTTTTCTTTTGGGACAAGCCTCCTGACCGGTCCCGGGAATTACCAGAAGGTAAATATACCCAATGTTATTTATAATGGCAACCCGTCTGCTTTTGAGCAGATACCGGTCCCAAGACTAAAAGAGACAGAAGGATATTCAATGGTTGTGGAAGAACACCGTCTGCCAATACCTGCTGTTAATGTTGAGTGGGAGAATAGAAAAGAAAAGTTTACTTCTTTAACTATCTTTTCTGTGCCTTCAAAAGTTTTTGGTAAAAGATCTAAGGAAGACCACTGGTGGTCGTCTGGTGTTGTTAGGACTGGAAAAGTTTGGAATATCCTTAATATGAGCGGTATAGTTGCCTTAAATGATGTTGCTGACCTTATATATGATAACAAATTTTATGATGTTGAGCTTCCGGGAGGTGGATATATTGATTTGCAGAAAAAAGGTGGAATCTTTGAGAAAGAACTCTATATTGACCTTTCTGAGTGTGATGAAGGAAGAGGGTTTCAACGTATGCTCCCAATGGGGTGGGAGGTTCTCCGCCCAAAAACTGAAGGTTTGTTTGACCTTGAAGAGACTATTAGGTTAAAAAAGAACGTTATGATATCCAGATGGAGAGAAGGAGAGGTTAACGGGTTTACGAGTGTACCACATTCTTACGAAGAAGGAAATGTTTACAATAGCCCCTTTGCTATACCTTTTGGGTGGACCGGACAGAATTTGCGTCTTGCGTGGTGCTCTTTTGCTCTGGGAATAAGAGAGAAGAATAATACTTTGATAGAGATGGGTAACAAGGTGATGGACACCTTTACAAATGCGCCTTCCCCTAATGGGAAAAAAGGGTTAAAGTATTTAAGATATATTGTTGAAGAGAAAAAATGGGTACCCCTTGGGGCAAATCGTATTGCAACACGAGCGTTTGGCGAAGCATTAAGCAATTTTTGCGACTGTATATTATTGTTAAGAGCCAATTCACTACCTGTAAAAGATAACTGGTTAAAGACGGTTAAAGAAGCAGGTGAGTTTTTATGTAAAAAAGAAGTTCTTAACAAGGCAGGAATCTTTCCTGTTTCTTTCTATATAGACGACACCCCAACGGATGAACTTGTTGTTGCGGGTGGTGCTCCCTGCGTTAGCGTGCTTTTTTACGCATACCAAGTAACAGGGGAAGAGAAGTTCCTCAAAAAGGGCTTAGAGATACTTGAGAGGTACTACCTGCTCTTTGGGGATAAGTTGAGAACTCCATTTAGCCACAGCACCCTTGATGCACGATGTGAGGATAAAGAGGCAGGACTTCTGTTCTTCATTGCAGCATACAGGGCATTTTTGATTACTGGAAACCCTCTTTACGGAAAATATGCTGAACTGGCTGCTGAATGGTCAAGTACCTTCGCTTATCTGTGGGACCCCGGATTTCTTAAAGGAACAATCTGTGAGAAGCAGGGGTTCAAGGCAACCTTCTGGCCCGGAGTAAGTGTTCAGAATGTTCATCTTGATGTTTTCTTCTACCCGTACGAGGTTTATAGACTTGGTAAGATGGTGGGGAATGAAAGACTGGTAAAACTTTGCCAGGGAATGATGAAAGCCTGGACTCACGGGATTTGCAGGTTCCCCGGTGATTGGGGATTCTCTATACCGGGGCAACAGGGTGAACAGTTTTTTCAAACCAATTTTATGTTTGGGTTAAATAAACCTGAAAGTTTAAAGTTAGGCAGAAAGAAAATTCCTACGATAGAATGGAGAGGAGGGTTTAACCCATGGAATACAACCTGGATTATTGCTTCTGTGCTTCAGTCTGGTATAAGATTTCTTAACGAGAAGGAGAAGAGAATAAAGTAGTGTTGCCCTACTCTTTTCTGTGAAGGAGAAAGCAGGCTTCTAAAATGAATTCAGGCTCTTTTTTAAGTGGTTGTAAAAATGGGATTGCCACGCCAAAAAACGGCTCGCAAAGACCGAATGGGGGGTGCAAAAACGAGATTCCGGATCAAGTCCGGAATGACATATAGGGGGCAACCTCATCCTTTATCGTTACGGCTTTCGTTTTTGGTTAAGTTGCTAACTGCCCCTCCACCTACGCCAAGGTATACCTGCCGAAGCTTGTATTGTAGCGTAGGTTGGCTTTGGCGGATAAAGCTCGCAAAATAAACTACAAAAGACCGAATGGGGGGCTGTTAACGAAAGGTTCAGCCCTTTTGTTCCCCTACTCTGAGCCTGTTGAACCCTTCGGAGACGCTTTTTGTGAAGAAGGGTAAGTTCTCAGAGTGCCCGATTGTGGCGTAGAAGGTGTTTGCGCCGTAGTACCAGAGTGAGTAGACACCACATACTTTTTTACCCCTTTATGTATTTTTATTAGACCTCTATTAAGTCCCAAGGAAGGGTTGTCTGTTTCATCTCGTCAAGGTAGGTTGAGAAAGATAGACCTTTATTAGTAAAACTATCTTGCCATAAAGAGAAATTAAAAGATTCTCCCCAGTTTTCCATTTTTGCACCTTTCTGCCAAACATCAAGTATAACATCAGAAAGGGCTTCATCCCCTCTACCAAGGAGACCTTCAACACAACTCATCTGGTAAGGATGGAATGTAAGTTTTGTAAATCTACTGTTTCTTACTTTTTCAACAATAAGCTTTTTTCTTGCTTCATATTCTTCTTGAGATATGAACCGTTTCCTTTCAAATATTGAGTGAGGTTTTGGCACAAAAGTATTAAATGCTGCCTTTATTGTTATTGTTCTTGAAAGTTCGTTTATCAAGCGGGCAATATCTAAAATATCTTTCTCTTCTTCCCCGGGGAGTCCGAGCATAAAATATAGTTTAATCTGTCTCCATCCGTCTGCTTTTGCCTGTTTAACCATCTTTAGCAGTTCTTCATCCTTAATTTTCTTACCTATATCAAATCTTAACCTTTCGCTTGTTTCTGGTGCAAAGGTAAGCCCTGTCTTTTTTATTTCTTTAAGTTTGCTTGCAAGTTCAAAGGAGAAGGTATCTATTCTAACCGAAGGGAACGAGATGGTCACCCTCTTTTCTTTAAAGAAGGATAAGAGCCCATCAACAATCTTTTCTATTTTAGGATGGTCACCTGATGAAAAAGATAGTAGAGATACTTCGTCATAACCAGTGTTTTTATAGGTCTGTCCGGCTATTTCAACAATTTTTTCTACGCTCCTTGCTCTAACAGGTTTCCAACAACTACCAGCTTGACAAAAAAAACAGCCCTGCCCACAACCTCTCATTATTTCAAGAGATATTCTATCGTGAACTATTTCTGTCAACGGAACAATCCATTTTGTAGGGAAAAAAGAGCCATCAAAATTTTTAACAAAACGTTTTTTGATTTTACCACTCGTATATAAAGGCGAGTAAATCCCTTGAATGTGTGAAATTTTTTCAATTATTTTTTCTCTTTCAAATCCTTGATATTCTTTGAATGTTTCTATTAACTCAGGCAATACTTCCTCTCCTTCGCCTACAATAAAGATATCTATAAAAGGAGTTAGTGGAGAAAAGTTGTAGACACTGTTACCACCAGCAACTATAATAGGAGAATCTTTACATCTATCTTTTGAAAGAATAGGTATATCAGAAAGGGATAAAATATTAAGAATATTTGTGTAGTTAAGTTCTGAAGAGATACTAAATCCTAAAAAATCAAAATTTTTAACAGGTTTTTTTGACTCGAGGGTAAAAAGAGGTATTTTTTTAGTTCTAAGAATCTCTTCCATATCCGACCCAGGAGAAAAAACTCTCTCACAACCCACTTCGTCTATTTCATTTAAAAGCCCGTAAATAATCCTTACTCCAAGTGAAGACATTCCTATTTCATATAAATCAGGATAAGATAAAGCAAAAGAGACTTTCGGGTCGTGTTTGTGATAAACGTTAATCTCTCCTCCTGAGTACCTTGAAGGAGTTTGAACAAAAGGTAATATATCAGAGATTGTTTTTTTCATAATATTTTAAAACATTAGGGAATTTTCTTTTATACTCACAAGCAACATAATTGAAATAAGAAATACTATAAGAGATGAACCGCCATAACTTATAAAAGGTAAAGGAAGCCCTACAACTGGAAAAAGTCCTAATGTCATACCTATATTGATAAAAACGTGGGAAGCAAACATCGAAAGTATTCCTGTACCTAAAAGTCTACCGAAACTGTCTTGGGTAGAATATATAATATCTAAAATAGCTTTAAACAACATATAATATAGAAGCAATACAACTATCACGCCAATTAAACCAAACTCCTCAGCAAGAACACAAAATATAAAATCGGTATGATATTCAGGCAGAAAAGCAAGTTTTGATTGAGTTCCTTTCAGATACCCTTTACCCAACATTCTACCTGAACCAATAGTAATAATTGATTGAATAAGGTTGTAACCTTTCCCGAGAGGGTCCCTCATAGGATTTAAAAACATTAATATACGTTCTTTCTGGTATTCTTTCATAAATAACCAAAATATAGGGCTCATCAAGACACCAGTAGCAATCATTAAAAACATATGGATTTTTCTACCGCCTGCCTGGTAAAATATAGCAAAAAAAACTATTATAAAAATAAAAGCTGTCCCTAAATCAGGTTGTTTAAGAATACATAAAAAGGGGATACTTAATATAAGAAGTCCCGCCAAAAGAACTGAAAATCTTTTAACGTTTTTTTCAGAAAAATATGAAGATAAGGTTATTACAACTATAAGTTTCGCAAATTCTGATGGCTGAAAATGGAACCATCCCATCCTTATCCACCGTGTAGCACCTGCACCTTTCCCGAAAAAAAGAACAAAGAAGAGGAAAAAGAGGCCTAACAGGTATAATAATGGAGAAAATTTTTTTATATCACGGTAATCTATGTCTCTTAAAAAAGATATTAAACCACTACCTAAAAGCACCCATATCAATTGTTTAAGAAAAAAACTTTCTTTACTGGTTACACTTTTAGAAGCACTAAATAACGCCAACAACCCTATTACAATAATTGTGTATGTCCAAATTAGCAAAAAATTATCTCCAAATTTATTCTTAAAATATTTCAACATTCTCTACCTCTTCAACAGTTTCTGTTTCTTCCTCAGAAACATCGCTATTCTCATTTTCATCGTCTATTTCTTCGCCTTGTGCAAACACTTTTTTTAGTATTCTTGAAGCAACCACTGTCGCTTCTGGACCAGACGCCCTATCAAGGAACACAACCATTGCAATTCTTGGGTTGTCTGCTGGAGCATAGCAAGCAAAAAAACCGTGAGTTCCAAGCCCAAGTTCGCTTTGGGCTCTTTGAACTGTTCCTGTTTTTCCTGCAATCTCTATATTTTCAAGTTTGTACCTTCCACCTGTACCAAAAACCATAACATTTTTTAACCCTCTTTTAACTATTTCCATAGAATCAGAACTTATAAATACTGTCTTCTTTATAATAGGTGCAAACTCTTTGATTACATTATCATTAGAATCGGTAATCTCTTTCACTATGTACGGTTTCCATATATTTCCGCCGTTTGCAACGGTTGAAATTAAAGAAACAAGTTGCAAAGGTGTTACCAGAAGAGGACCTTGACCTATAGAAAGGTTTAAGGCATCAACCATAGACTTGTCAGGGACAAAACCTGATTTTTCTTCAGGAAGGTCAATCCCTGTTGCTTTCCCCAGTTCAAACATTTTTGCAAACTCAATCATTTTAGATACTCCAGCCCTCATTCCAATTGTGCCAAAGAAAACATTGCAAGAAAAAGGTAGAGCACGATTTATATCTAACCATCCGTGTCCATCTAAATTCCAACACTTAAATACTCTATTACCAACCTCTATAGACCCTCTACATTCGACCCTGTCATATTCGGCAATATTTCCTGATTCAAGAGCTGAAAAAGCAGTAATTATCTTAAAGACTGAACCGGGCGAATACTGCCCCTTAATTGCTCTATTCAAAAATGGATGTCCTTTTTTTGTGAAGTATTCCTTAAGGTTTTCTGCATCAAAAGCAGGTTTGCTCACAAGGGCGAGTATCTGTCCGTTTCTTGGGTCCATAGCAACAACACTTCCTTGCCTCCCACCAAGTTCTACGTCAACTATCTCTTGGATAGTCTGGTCGATAGTTAATATTAGATTGTTACCCGGAATAGACTGTTTTTTCCCTAAAGTTTTTCCATGGTACCCTCTTGCATCTACTTCTACCTCAACACCACCAGAAATTCCGCGTATATATTGGTCATACATCTTCTCTATTCCATCTTGCCCTATTACAGCACCAGATTTTAACCCTGCATTCTTAAAACTAAGCAACTGCAATTGTTTTTCACTTATTTCTCCAACATATCCAAGAATATGTGCAGTAGCTTGCCCCAATGGATATTCCCTAAGCAACCCTTCTTGTATGAAGATACCCCCAAGTTTTGAAGCGTTCTCTTCAATCAAAGAAACCTCTGCGGTTGTTAATTTTTTCTTCAACACAATCCTGTCGAACGGGTTTGAATATTTTGAAGTAAGTTTTTTTAATAGTGAGGTTTTATCAATACTTATAAGTTTAGATAGAAGTTCAGCTTCTGCTTCAGGAGAGTCTAAATCGTAAGGTATAAAAACAAGTTGTAAAGACGGAGTATCTTTTGCAAGAGGCCTTTTATTTCTATCATATATAACACCTCTTGGGGTACCTGTTTCAACAATTCTTATACAATTTCTTATAGAGAGCTGATAATAATGATTGCCTCTTAGAACTTGTAAATAAAAACACCTCAAGATAATAATAGCAAGTAGTACCTTTATGGTATTCCCAAATAATCCTTTTTCCATTTCCATCTGTATCTTCTCATCACCCATTCAATTAAGAAAAATATTACACTATTATAAAAAGCAAATATTAACGAATACTTAGCTAACGGTATAAAAGTCCACAAAAACCCTTTATCTGGTTTAAAAAGAACAACAAGGAAGTAGATAATGCTCATAAAAAAAACAAGAACAGACCTGCCAAGTATACTTTTCAATTTTAAAAAACTATTCAAATAGACAAGTATAAGGAAACATATACTTGTAGTTCCTAAAACTCCGTGAGAAAAAATATCGTGAAGTATACCAGTAATTAAAGCAAATAAAAGTGCTATTTCTATGTTCCCGTCCCAAGTGAGTACCATCAACCATACAAGAAAAAAAGAAGGAATAACCGATGATTTCAAATAGACTAACAAGAAAAATTGTAGACTACAAACGATAAATAATTGTTCAATAATTTTTATTATAAATCTTCTATTCACCTATAAGCACCTCGTCCATACGAGAAACGCAGGTGTATGGTTTAACTTGTATATGAAAAAAAAGAGAATCTGGGACTTTTGTGACAGTAACCACTTCTCCAACAATAAGACCTTTTGGGAAAAAATCGCTATATCCAGAGGTTAATATCCTATCTTTTTTTTTAATCTTACTTTCATTACTTATAAATTTTAGAGGACAGAGAGGAACAGTCCCGCCTTCCATTATTCCTATTTCTTCAGTTGTTTCAACGATAACGCTCACTTTAGAGGATGAGTTAAAAATTGTTGTTATTTTAGAAGAGTTTTTTTTAACATCTGTTACTCGCCCAACAAGAAAAAGTTCCTTTGAAACCGCACACATACCTTCCCTTATACCGTCATCCGAACCTTTGTTTACAAAAATTTCTGCAGGAAAAACGTACGGGTTTACTGAAGTAACACCACCTACCGCAAATGAAGAAAAATAGGTCTCTTTTTTCTTTATATTAAGAATTTCTCTTAACCTTGCATTTTCAGCAATCAACTCTCCGTAGTTTATTTTTTCCTTAACAAACCCTTCTTTTTCAATAGATTTAATCTTGTTTACATAACTTCTACCTGTTAAAAGTATAGAGAAAAACAGGCACATTGCAAATATTATTTCCCTCCTGAAACACCATATCATATTAGTCTCTTTATATTAAAACGTTGATTAATTTTAAATTATTTTATCTTTTGTCAATCGCTCGGAAATTGTTTGAAATATTGAAATTCTTCAAGCATTTTACCTGTACCCCTAACAACCGCTGTAAGAGGTTCATCTGCAATAAAAACAGGCAGTTTTGTTTCTTGAGAAATAAGTTTATCAATACCTTTTAACAATGCACCGCCGCCTGCAATAGTTAACCCTCTATCTATTAAATCACTAGATAGTTCTGGTGGTGTCTCCTCAAGAAGGTCCCTTACTGCACTAACTATATTAAAAAGGGTATCTTTTAATGCTTCCCTTATCTCCTCTGAATGTATTTTAACCATTTTAGGTAGTCCTTCTACAAGACTTCTACCGTTTACATCAAGGGTTAACTCCTCCTCAAGAGGTGAAGCAGAACCAATCTTTATTTTTATGTTTTCTGCAGTCTTCTCACCTATTAATAGGTTATATTTTTTCTTAAGGTATTCAATAATAGCCTCATCCATTTCGTTACCTGCAACTCTCAAACTTTTAGGAAGAACTATCCCACCAAGAGAAATAACTGCCATCTCTGTTGTTCCGCCACCTATGTCAAGAATAAAACTTCCACAAGGTTCTGCGACAGGTAACCCAACACCAACTGCTGAAGCCATCGGCTCTTCAACAAGTCTTACCATTCTTGCCCCTGCTTTGGTAGCCGTTTCTTTAACAGCTCGCCTTTCAACACTTGTGATACCAGAAGGAACCGATATGATAATTTTAGGAGGTATAACAAACCTATGTCTTGGGGTTAATACCTTTGTTATAAAATGTCTCAACATAGACTCACAGGCTTCAAAATCAGCAATAACGCCATCTTTCATAGGTTTCATTGCAACAATGTTAGACGGAGTTTTTCCGACCATTCTTTTTGCTTCGCTACCTGTTGCCTTTATCTCTTTGGTGTTAATATCTATGGCAACTATAGAAGGTTCTTGAAGGATAACTCCTTTACCATTAACGTATACACAGGTGTTTGCAGTCCCCAAGTCAATACCTAAATCGTTTGAAAAAAATCTAAGAAATCTGGATATCATTTTTTCTCCCCTCTTATTCTTGTTGAAAGTAATTGATTAGATTTTAATATAAACATCCATTTAATACTATTAATTATAACATTAATTTGAAAATTCTTACAAAATCAAAAAAGTTTTTTCTGTATTAACTAAAGACATCGGTTAGACCTTCATAAAATAGATACTACGCTACCCCAAATAAGAGGAAATACCACACTTTTTTGAACTTAAACCATAATTGTATTATAATTACAACTAATGGATATAACAAACAGAACTAAAATAAATTACGGAGTTTTAACCTTCTTTTTGATTGCTCTTACTACTCTTTTTAGGTTCTTCTATATCACACTTTTACCACTCTCTGCTGATGAGGCGTATCTTTGGGTATGTAGTAGACATCTTGCCTTATCTTTTTATGACACTCCCCCTTTTGCCCCTTTTATGATTTACGTATCAACTAAATTGTTTGGAAACACTGAGTTTGCTGTTAGAACTTTTGTTGCAATTTTAATGGCATTTTCTGCTTACATCTCTTACTTGTTAACTAAAGAGGTTACTCAAGGTAATAAAAAAGCCGCTTTTTTTTCTGCTTTAATGGTTATGCTTATACCTGGTTATGCTTTTGCTGGGTTGTTATCTGGAGTGGAAGCACCGCTCATATTTTTTTACATTTTATCTGTATATCTGCTTTACCAAGCAATAATTAAAGAAAAACATCTCTGTTGGTATCTTGCAGGAATAACTTTTGGGCTTGGATTTAATTCCAAATACCTAATAATGTTTATACCTTTATCGCTATTTCTTTATTTGGTAGTTTCAAAAGAGAAAAGAAAGTGCCTTAAAACCCCCTGCCCTTACACTTTTCTTTTGATTGGCCTGTTGGTATCTATGCCTGTAATAATATGGAACTCACAAAATGAATGGGCAAGTTTTCTATTAAATTTTTTTAGTCGAACAAGAACCTCTGCTTCTATTTCAATAAATTTTTATAACCTTATTAAACATATAGGGGCTCAAGCAGGGATTATATCTCCATTAATGTTAATCTTTCTTTTATACGGGTTTGTAAAAATATTTATTGAAGGGGTGTTCAAGAATAATAAAGAACTGTTTTTTTTGTTATCTTTTTCTTACCCTGCACTCCTTTTTTTTGGACTATATTCTTTGTTTATTGAGATTCCCGCACCCCATTGGGTGGGTACTGGTTATTTAACTATCATTGCTGGACTACCATATTTTATTCATAAAAATAAATTTAACAGACCTATAAAGGCGTTTTTTTCAACGTCTCTTGTAACCGCTATTTGTATTACCTTACTGCTCCATTCTATTCCTTTAATAAAAAATATGCTTCTCAAAATACCTTTTAATACAAATGCTAAGAACGAGTTTGAATCTTTTTTGTCTAATTTTCCCTCTAAAGTTGGGAAAAAACTTGGAGATATAAAAAGTTCAATACCTAACAATGAAAACTATTTTTTGATAGGTAGAGGGTTTGCGTTGGCTTCATACCTTGAATTTTATAACCCACAACAGGAACAAGTTTATATGATTTTTCAAAGAACAAAAGTTGGGCACGGCTACTATTTCTGGCAAGATATTAATGAAAAGAAAGGTATGAACGCTATATTTGTAGACGAAGATAGAAGGTGCGAAGAGATGCTACAAACCCTATTTTCTAAGGTAGAACTTATTGAAGATTATCATATAAGAAATGAAAAAGGCGAACCTTTGATGACTTTTTTCTTCTATGATTGTATAGATTTCAAAGGTATGGAAAAAGAGAAACCGCCAGTATTGAAACAATGATTTTTGTATGAAATTGAAAAAATAATCTTAATATTGTAAAATTTAAATATGAAAAACTCTGTGAAACAAATTATTAAAATACTCGATTCTGAGTACCCAAATGCGAAGAGTGCTTTAAAATATCAGACACCTTTACAGATGCTTATTGCTACAATACTATCTGCCCAAACAACCGATGAAAGAGTTAATATGGTTACACCTGGACTTTTCAAAAAATATAGGACAGTAGACCAATTTGCAAAGGCGCCCGTTGAAGATATACAAAATGAAATAAGATCGGTCAACTATTATAAAACTAAAGGAAAGAACATTAAAACTCTTTCTCAGTTACTGTTAAAGAATTTTCAAGGCCAAGTTCCAGATTCAATGGAAGAACTTATTACTTTACCCGGTGTTGCCAGAAAAACAGCAAATGTTGTTCTGGGCGAGGCTTTTGGAAAAACTGAAGGATTTGTTGTTGATACCCACGTTAAAAGACTCTCGTTTCGGCTTGGTCTAACAGAAGAAACTAAACCTGAAAAAATTGAAGTCGACCTTATGGAGTTGATTCCACAAAAACATTGGATAGATTTTTCAATGCAACTTATCTTACATGGCAGAAAAGTGTGTATTGCAAGAAACCCCAAATGTCATATTTGTAAATTAGATACTCTCTGCCCTTACTTTAAAAATACACTAAAAACACAAAAATGAAATATAAAAATGTAACCAAAAATATTGTTTTACCAAAAAAACTTAAAATGCTAATCATTCTTCTTATACTTACTACTGGATGCAGCACTACTGGAAGCACTAATTCTGCCCCTGTTGAACAGATTGCTACTAAAGAGGCTTTACATTACGTTAGAGGTGGAGAAAACCTTTTTAGAATCTCTAAATACTATTATGAACCTGCAAGTACTGAAGATATATTAAAAGGGGTTGACAAAATAAAAATAGCTAACTCTATGAAGGCAGAAGGATTATCTATAGGTCAAAGACTTCGAATCCCTGCCACAAACAAGACCCAACCAAACTATGCTTTAACACCGCCAGAAACTGCTACCACCAGTTCAAAAACAGACAAACAACAGACTGTTCAGCAGGTTGCTCCGTCACAACAACAAACATCCGAAACAAGTATACCTGAACAACCTTCACCAATTATTAGTAATAAAGTTTTTTTATGGCCAACCAATGGTAGAATCGTCTGTAATTTTGGGGAGTTGAATAATCAAGGTATAGATATTATAGTACAACCTTCAAAAGAAATTGTAGCCTCAGATGCTGGCAAAGTGGTTTTTGCAGGCACAACCTCAAAACATCAAGAAACTATTATTCTGGAACATAAGAACAATATTTTTACTGTATATGCTCACGATATAGAAATACTTGTTAAGGCAGGCGATAATATCAATAAGGGCGCCACAATAGCAAAAATCAAAAGCGGTACACACAGAATAAGATACCTACATTTTGAGATACGTGTTGGGAGTGTTTCTGTGAATCCTTTATTTTATTTACCTCAGCAGGAGAAAAATGATAGATAATAATCAAACAAATGAATTTGAACATAGAAACCTTGCAGCGTACGCAGTTAAATCTTTTGAAACTCTCGGTAGAAAATATTCTGAAAAAGAGCATCCTTTAAGAACACCTTTTCAGAGAGATAGAGACAGGATTATCCACTCAACTGCTTTCAGAAGACTTGAATATAAGACACAGGTTTTTATTTACCATGAAGGCGATTACTACAGAAACCGACTCACACACACCCTTGAAGTTCAACAGATTGCCAGAACTATTGCGCGAATCTTACGGCTTAACGAAGACCTTGTTGAAGCAATATCATTAGCTCATGATATTGGACATACACCTTTTGGACATAACGGAGAAACTATACTTAATAGTCTTATGCTTAAAAATGGTTTTAAAGGTTTTGAACATAATAGGCAAGGATTAAGAATAGCTGACAAACTTGAAAACAAGTACCCTCAGTTTCAGGGATTAAATCTGTCTTTTGAAGTAAGGGAGGGAATAATAAAACATATAACAAGTTACGATCTTCCCGCTGAAGATACAGAATATGAAGAGTTTGTTAAAAACCCTTCTCCTTCTCTCGAATCGCAGATAGTCAATTTTGCAGACGAAATTGCTTACACCTGCCACGACCTTGATGATGGGCTTAAGTCGGGTATGATATCTTTTCAGGATTTAAGAAATATTCAGTTATGGAAAGATATAGAATCTGCTTCTTATACAGAAAACCTAAACGATGAACTCAAAAGAATCGTTATAATAAGAAATCTGATAAATTTTCTTGTTGAAGACCTTGTTGAACAGAGTTGGTCAAATATTAAACGTTCAGGCATATCGTCTGTGGATGATGTGAGAAAGAGTGAGCCTATCCTTTCGCATTCAAAAGAATTAAAAGAGAAACATATACAGATGAGAAAACTTCTTGAAGATAATATGTATTCTCATTTTAGGGTAGTAAGAATGGCACAAAAAGCGGCACGGGTGATAGAAAATCTCTTCAATTCCTATATTGACGAACCTAAACAACTACCTCCTCACACTCAAAAAAAGATTGAAAGAGAACCTAAAGAGATTGTTATTTGCGATTATATAGCAGGTATGACAGATAGATACGCTCTTCTTGAACACCAGAAACTCTTTGACCCTGATTTCTCTGTATAAAAATTGATTTCAACAAATTTTACAGCAAAGACGATTAAGACTTAATTGTAAATCTTTGTGAACACCACCCAAAGCAGATGGTCTGCCTTACGGGTTTGCAGAAATAAAGAATAAAAAAGTATGGGGTGTCTATTCTCTCTGGGTACTACGGTGCATACACCTTCTACGCCACAATCGGGCACTCTGAGAACTCACCCTTCTGCATAGAAGACATCTCCGAAGGGCTTAACAGGCTCAGAGTAGGGGAACAAAAGGCCTAAACCTTTTGTTAACAGCCCAATTCTTGCTTGAGTTGTAGTAGCACCTCGTAATTCGTTCATAGACACATACTTTTTTAACGAAGAAAAGACAAAGGCAAGGTTAAAAGCATAAAAGAAAAGCGTATGGGGTGTCTATTCTCTCTGGGTACTACGGTGCATACACCTTCCCCTTTTTGCCTTCTCCCCTTGAGGGAGAAGAGTGCTGGTGCGAAGAATAATGAGCACTGTATAGCACAAAGGGCGAGTCGGTGAGCCCGCTGACTGAAGCCCGTAGGGCAAGAAAGGATGAGGGGGGGTAGTTG
>JALNXB010000010.1 GCA_023230585.1 bacterium | reverse complement strand
GTATGTGGTGTCTACTCACTCTGGTACTACGGCGCATACACCTTCTACTTAACAATCGGGCACTCTGAGAACTCACCCTTCTGCATAGCAAGCATCTCCGAAGGGTTTAACAGGCTCAGAGTAAGGGAACAAAAGGCTTGAACCTTTTGTTAACAGCCCCCCATTCCGTCTTTGCGAGCTGTTTTTTAGCGTGGCAATCTCGCCGAAGGCGAAAAGGAATACCTCTGCTTTTGCGCCTTACCTTTGGGATTATCCATCCTCACACTCATTGGGGGAGAGGATGTAAGGTGAGGGGGTCTTTTGCCTTTGCCTGTTCTCCCCTCCAATTATTGTTTTAAATATTTTTATGATGTAAAATATAAACATAAGGGGGAGTTTTTATGGATAGATATTTGTATCTGTCTTTGATAGAGGCGGTCATTGTTTCATCCGTCTTCTCTTCTTTATTCTTTTTCATCAGGTATGTGACTCCTAATACATTCATTGTTTTTATGATCTTCTCTCTTTTTACTCTCTTTCTCCATTTTTTCTGTAGTGTTAAGATATTTAGAAAAACGAAAACGTATCCTAAAAGATATCTACTTGTGGGAATACAAGGTTTGCTTGAAGGTATTCTGATAGGACTGATCTTGTTTCTTATTAGTTTTCTCTTCCTCTTTCCCGGTTTTACTTCTATGAAGTCAATAGAAATAATTCTGATTTCTCTTTTTTGTTTAGTATTCACCCCTACAGTTTTCATCTTTCTAACATTTCTTTCAACAGGTCTAAGATTTCTGTTAAAAAAAATATGTTATCCACCTTTTTGTAGTGAATTAATAATAGCAATAATATTATCCTTATTGTTTATACTTGCTTGGATAGTCAAGGGATACGAAGTGTTTTACAATAAAAGTATATAAGATAAGTTTTTGCCTTTTAACTTAGGGATAAGTGGCTGCAAAAAAGACGTCGCTTAGCCACGTTTGACAGAAGCAATCAAAAACACAGGAAAGGAATATGAAAAGAATTAAAGGATTGTTCAGTAGCACAGTTTTTATTTTCTTTTGTTTAGGGGCACATATTTTTTCTGAAGATTTGCTTTTGAAATATCAGCGGGAGACAGAAAAAATTACGACAGAAGAAAAAAGAATCTATGTGAAAAATTTAGGAGTGGAAAAGGCTCTTCTTTTGGCTAATCAAGTTTGGAGTATATGTTCAGAAAGCGCCTATTGGGTGGGATACTATGGAATAATTCCACGGTGGAGAGAAGACACTTATGAAATAGTAAAAAGTGTTCCCCTGATTTATTCAGAAGACAAGTTAAATCCGGGTTGGAGAGAAATGATGAAAAATTCCTTATGGGAATATATGAGAAAAAGCGAGTTTTCAATAGGCATTGATGTAATCAATAAATCACTTCAATTTGTCAGAAATCAAGATAATGCTTCAAAAGACAGGAGTTGTGTAGTGCTTTTTATTGAGGATAGTTGGTTTGATTATTTTGAAAACGCTAACAAATTTCCAAAAGAAAAGCGAACTGAAACATTTAATACATTAAATTTACAGGTGGAAAAGATTCTGAAAGGGATAGCAGAAATTCCTGCTACTTCTCCTGAAATAGAAGGAAGCAAAAACAACTTATTGAATAGGTTGCACGTTCTCTATAAGAAAAAATTATTGCCGTCTGAATTTACAGGAAACATAAACTTTGCAAGAATAAAAACTTTGGTTGAAAACACGCACCTTTCAGGGACAAAAACGAATTGAGAATATAATTTTTGCTGTTTTTTTATCTGTCTTGCTGGCTTATATTTTTGATAAAATTTTAAAATTTACCCAAGGGGAAGAATTCTCCCCATTCCGTCTTTGCGAGAAAAAATGAAGCAATCCCCCGAGATTTGCGGAGTAATCCGCGGAGGTTTGCAGAATGGTTAATGAGGATGTAGTTTACTCACAATAGTTTTAACGTTGGCGGAGGGGCTGTTAGCAGGCGACAAAAAGCGTCGGATTGCCGCCCTTGCATGTCATTCCGGACTTGTTCCGGAATCTCGCTTTTCACTACCCCCCATTCCGTCTTTGCGAGCCGTTTTTTGGCGTGGCAATCTCGCTGAAAGCGGAAAAGGAATGGTGGGGAAACCGTAAAACAAAAAGCCCCCCCCTCATCCTTAATCCTTCTCCCCCAAGGGTAGAAGGCAAAAAGCGGCAAGATAAAAGAGGAGATCCTGAAACAAGTTCAGGATGACAGATTGGGGGGGGCAGGATGGCAAAGTGGGCGGGCTTGTCCCTAGTACCCCCGAGGGATAGGAGGCAAAAAACTGTTACTACTCTTCTGGTACGGGGATAGCTCTTATTGTTACATCTTTTTCTTTTACCTTAACAATAAGGTAGTGGTAGAAGTTTCCCATAGGATAAAAATGGAAAGGGGCACCGCCTCCACCTGATGTTATAAGTTGTAGCCCGTCAAGATTTATGTTGTGGTATAAATGTTCGTGACCTGAAAAAACAGTTGTTACTTTATATTTTTTAAAGAGTTCTATAAGGTTATCTCTATCTTCTTTTGAGGCAAAATGGGTGTGGCGTCTATTAAAAAAGATAGCTGAGTAGAGGGGTCTATGCATAAAAACAAAAGTGTTTCTATAATCTTTTGATTTTTCAAGTTCTTCTTTCAACCATTCAAGTTGTTTGCCTTGTATGCTACCCTCTTCTTTAATTATTTCTGTATTTAAGATAATAAAAAAAGCGTTTTTTATTGAAAAAGAGTAGTATGTTTGCCCAAACAATTCAATATACAACTCTTCGTTATATTTTAATTTTTTTACATCGTGGTTTCCAACAGTATGATAAAGTTTCATTTTTAAAGGTTTTATTATATCTAAAAATTCAGCATACTGTTTTTTTACTATATCTTTGTTTCTATTACCTTGTATTTTATCTCCAAGATGTACCACAAATTGGGCGTCAGAGTTGTTAATCTCTGAGATTATTTTTTTGAATATTGGAGGTTGCCCAAAATTGCCTCGAGGTTGGTTATCACCAATAACAGCAAAAGTAAATGTTTCTTCTTGGGTGATGGTCTTTTTCTCTTCAATAACAGTTATAAGGTTTGGGGAAGAGTATAGAGTGTTTGTAATAAAAAAACAGAATATAGTTGATAATATAATCCTTTTAAAAGCTATTTTTGTATTCTTAATCATCTCTCTTATTGAGAACTTGTCTGCACAAATCTTTTGTGCAGGTGAAACCTTGTTTGTACTATACAAGCAAGGTTGGGGTTAACTCCCAATTTTTAGTAAGTATCAGTGAACCTTCTCCACACTTGCCTCTACCCGTGAGGAGAGGAATAAAAGGGGAGGGGTTTATCTTTACTATTGTTCTCCCATTCCTTTTCCGCCTTCGGCGAGATTGCCACGCCCAAAGACAGCTCGCAAAGACGGAATGGGGGTATAAGGCAAAAGTTACTCATTCCTGCAAAACCATAAAAGCAGGTCACACGTTCTGATCGGTGTTCACTGAAGACACACCAATTTCAAATAATTGAACTTCGTTTGCCCCAATATTTGTGGTTAATATATTTTCTTTAACTTTAATCTCGTTTTTATCAAAAACATTTAAACATTTTTTACAATCTTTTAGAGGGATTTCTAATAATATGCTCTCTGCACCAAAATTTACTATTTGAATATACTCTTTTTTGTTAGAACTTTCAACAATTATTGCTCTAACCTCTTCTTCTTTTAAATTAACCCTACTTGCTTTTCTTGTTTTTGAATAATCTGATGTTTTTTTTGAGTCAACTCCTGCAAGTATTATACAACAAATATCAAATAATATAGAGTTGGCATCAACAGAAAACGGTCCTTTTTTATAAGGAAAACAGATTTCGTCTATCCATAAACCAGTTGATATAGATTTCTTTTCGTATTGAGAAAGCAATAACCCTGCTTGTCTTTTCGATGGGCGGCAGATAGAGAAAGTGTCTGCCCCGTAAACCCCTACAAACCCAAGTGAATCATCAACATTAAGCCAAGAGGAATTGAGAGAAACAATCTCTTCTTTCCCTTTATCTCCTCCTTGTTTCTTTATTTCTCCTTGTCTAAATTTATAAGAACGTGTAGAGCCATTAAAAATATCGTTGGGCATATTATAAAAGAATCCTTTTAATTCATTAAGGTATATACGTCTTGGGGAAGATACACATTTTTGTATCACAATAGTTGTTGTATCGTCAGGTAGAGTAGTAAATACGATATGGTTGTAGCCAATAACTTCGTCTGATTGTCCTTCAAAAAAACCTAATGAAGATACCTCTGTCTTGCCTATGGTGGTAAACCCTCCTTCAAAAATATAATCTTTATTAAAAACTCTTGTCTGTCTGTTTATTCTTCCCTGTCCTATAAGTTGTCCTGAACAATTATATCTCCATTCTGCCATATCGCTTCTTTGAGTAGGTAGACATAGTCCTTGAGGAGGTTCTGCTGATACCCAACACCAAGAAGATATTCTGTTTTTGCCACGGGATAAACATACTCCGTGATAGTTGTTATACCAAGTTTTGGTGGTATAACTGTCAGCCAACTTGGACGGTTTATCATAAAAGGGGATTTTTAATAGTCTACGCCAATAAGTTGCCATAGCAAGAGTTGCCGCTCTGTCTGTTTCAAGTCTTGTAAAATAGAGGGGTGTTAGTTTTTCTAAATCGGAACACCGAGCGGATAAAAAAGAACCATCTTTATTGTAATCAACCTCTTTTTTGACAGTATCAAGCCATTTTTTCTCAAAACTTAAGCAGTCAGAATCCCCGTAAAAATCATACATCATAAGCCAGACAGGGAGAGCATAATCTTGGCAATATGAGTACCTAATCCTTGTATCTCCTCCTATCCTGCATATTCTGCCGTCTGGAAATGTACAAAGTTTTACCAATTCCCAGAGTTCTAAAATATGGCGCATAAGAACATCTGGCACAGGTAAGTTTCTTAGTCGGTATTCAAAGTATATTATTGCTATATTTGAAAGACAGATATACATATATCCTACATTTAGATATCCATGATGATTAAGTGCAAATGTATCAAAAAAATTATCTCCAACATACAAATCTGAGATATTTTTATTTCCAACTTTTTCTTTGCTTGTTGCATCAGATTCTATTGATATACCATTAACAAGAAATCTGGTTCCTTGTTCAATATACTGGTTGCATCTTTTAGCATTAGGAAACATCAGAGAAGTGCGATAAAGAAGGGAACCGTTCCAAATATTGCTTTCAGGCCTATTGTTGGTAGTTTTACCTGCTGTAATTTCTGTCTCAAGAAGGTTATCAGATTCAGCAATCATAACCTTTTGAATATTTGATATATCTTCTGCTTTTAAATTTTCCCATATTGCATTTATTCCGTGCATCATACGTTCTATACCAAGTGCGCTTATCCATGTTGTGCCCCATTTTGTTCCGTTGAGACAGTGGTAACTCCCTGTTTTATGGCTTTCAAGGTTAAAACGTAACAATTTTAGTGCGTAGTTTAAAAGTTCGTCGCTTGTTACGCCTGTATTTTTTTCTGATATGTTAGGGTCAGTTGCAAGAACTGCAAATGTCGAAAAAGCCTTCTGCTGTGTTTGAACGCCCCAACTGTCATACCCTGTGCCGTAGCATAATAGGTCTTTTCTGTCGGGAGGGGTATAAAGATATTTTTTTGATGGAGTTACCCATTTCTCAAGAATTTTTAGATAATCCTTAGAGGTTAGCATAAAAGTCCCTTTTTTAAATTTTTTCTGCTAAATGGTTCTATTTTATGAATATTCAGCAAACCCCGTCTCATTATTCGAGAACTTACCTGTATAAATCTTTTGTGCAGGTTAAAGCCTGTTTGCAATATATAAACAAGGTTGGGCTTCATTCCCAATTTTTAGCAAATCTCAGTGAATCATCCCCACGCTTGCCTCTCCCCGTGGGGGAGAGGAAGAAAAGGTGAGGGGGTCTTTTGCCTTTATCGTTACGTTTTCCGTTTTTCTTCGCCTGCTAACAGTCTCCCCACCTACGCTACAATGCAAGCTTCGGCGGACAAGCCTCATCCCATTAACCTCTCTGCAAACTCTTGGAGACTTATTGCCCCAAACATCCCTAAGGGTAGAAGGTAAAAAGAGAGAGTTGTATGCACCGTAGTCCCTGAGTAGTATATAACACCCCATACTTTTTTCCTCCTCGTTCCTGCAAACCTGGAGGCAGACTATCTGCTCTGAACGGTGTTTAGTGAGGACTCACCTATTTTATCTCATTAAAGGTGTTATCTCTATTATAACAAATTTGAGTTGGTTTGGTAAGTTTTGCAATATGAGTACTTGTAAGGTAAGTGGAAAAGTGGATTTCTTTCTCGCCTCATTCCTTTTTGCTTTTGGTGGGTCTTGTCCCGACAGTATTTCTGAGGGATAAAACTTGCAAGACTAACTACAAAAGACGGAATGGGAGGGGAAGCCGTTTTTTTGATTTATTTTGAAAATAGTTTATAATAAATAGATACTATTCAGTTTAATTCAATCGTTTTCTTATAACCAAATTACTGCAAAGGGGTCAAAATGTTAAATCAGTTTTTTAATCCATCAAGCGTGGCTTTAGTAGGAGCTTCAAGTAATACAAGCAAGTTAGGATATAGAATTTTAAAGAATCTTATAGACGGCGGATATAAAGGGGCAATATATCCTATCAACCCAAAAGGTGAGACCATACTCAACCTTAAAGGTTATAAAAGTATCAACGACCTACCTGAAGGTCCAGAACTGGTACTTATGGTTGTCCCAGCCAACATTGTTAATGATGTTGCAAAAAGATGCGGTGAGAGAGGAGTTAAAGGGCTTATTGTTATAAGTGCTGGATTTAAAGAGGCAGGCAAGGAAGGTAAAGAGAAGGAAGAAGAACTAAAAAAAATAGTTAAAGAGTATAATATGAGGTTGATAGGACCTAACTGTCTTGGGATTATAGATACTGTTCATAACCTAAACGCTTCTTTTGCTTTTGAGATGCCTCCTACTGGTACAATCTCTTTTATCACACAGTCAGGTGCTCTTGGCACATCAATTTTGGATTGGGCAGTAAAAGAGAATATTGGGTTGTCTAAATTTGTTAGTTTTGGGAATATGGCTGATGTATCTGAGACAGACCTAATAAGAGAGTTTGGGGATGATCCAAATACCAATGTAATACTTCTTTATTTAGAAGGACTTCAAGACGGGAAAAAATTTATAGAAGCAGCAAAAGAAGTATCTTTAAAGAAACCTATAGTTATGGTAAAGTCAGGACGTAGTGCTGCTGGAAGTAAAGCAGTTTCTTCTCATACAGGAAGTCTTGCTGGTTCTGATAAGGCGTATGATGCGGCTCTTCGACAGGGAGGCGTTATTAGAGCAAACTCTGTGCAAGAACTTTTTGATTGTGCTATTGCTTTTGCATATCAACCTCCAGTTAAAGGAAAAAATATAGCCATAGTAACAAATGCAGGAGGTCCGGGGGTAATGGCAGTAGATGCAATAGAAGATAACAAAATGTCTATATCTGAAATCTCCCCAGAAACAAAAAAAGAACTTCAATCTTTCTTATCTCTTGCTGCTAGCGTAAATAACCCTGTTGATGTGTTGGGTGATGCTCTTGCTGACACTTATGGTAAGGCGTTGGATATTGTTTTAAGAGAGAAAGACGTTGATTCTGTTTTAACTGTTCTAACTCCTCAGGTAGTAACCCAAATTTCTGAAACAGCCGAAGAGACGGTTAAAATATCTAAAAAATATCAGAAACCTGTTTTAGGGTGTTTTATGGGAGGTCATAGGATAGAGGAAGGAATACAGGTTCTTATGAAAAACGGTGTACCTAACTATCTTTTCCCTGAAAGGGCTATCTCCTCTCTAAAAAGTATGTATGACTATTACCGGTGGAAAGAGTCCGATAAAGGAAACACAGTAGATTTTAAGGTAGATAAACAAACTGTTTCACAGATTATAAATAAAGTGAAAGAAAAAGGTGAAACTACAATGGGAGATATAGAAGGTAGAGCAATTCTCGATGCCTACGGAATAAATACTGTAAAGTCGTTTGTGGTAAAAGATGTTGGCGAATGTAAGTCGGTTATTGCTAAAACTGGGTTACCTGTGGTTATGAAGTTGGTATCTCCTGATATTCTTCACAAGACAGAAGCGGGTGGAGTTAAGGTAGGCGTAAAAACAGAGGCAGAAGCTGAACAAGTGTTCCAGGAAATCATCACCTCGGCAAAGGCATATAAAAAAGACGCAAAGATAGAAGGGATTCAGATACAACCTATGATTACAGGTGGCGTTGAAGTTATTATTGGGGTTAACAAGGATGCTCAGTTTGGACATCTTTTAATGTTTGGGCTGGGTGGTATCTTTGTGGAACTATTAAAAGACGTATCTTTCAAGGTTGTCCCTGTAACTAATAACGATGTAAAAGATATGGTCAACGGTATAAAGACGTCCCAGATGTTAAAGGGTTTTAGAAATATGCCAGAAAGAGATATACAATCTATAGAAGATGTTCTTTTAAGAATTTCTCAGTTATGTATGGATTTTCCTGAAATATCAGAGATGGATATCAATCCACTAATGGTAATGGAAAAAGGTAAAGGGGCTGTTGCTGTTGATGCCCGGTTTGCTCTCTGATTATAAAGACAAGAAGGTATTAGATATTTGTTTAGGTGACTACTTGCTTTTATTCTGTGATTTTTAGAATCTCTACTTTGCTCTCTTTTACCATCGACTCAAAACTCTTGGCATCTTCAATAGTACCCACTACATCTCCAAAGTGGATAGGTATAACTACTTTCGGTTTGATAGTGTTTGTTGCTTCAGATGCCTGTTTTGGGTTCATTGTGTATGTTCCACCTACTGGAAGGATAGCTACATCTACCTTAATATCTTTCATTTCAGGGATAAAATCTGTATCTCCAGCTATATATATGGAAGATTCCTTGCATCTAAGAATAAAACCGAGCCAATCATTGTTTTTAGGATGAAACGCTTTATCTATATTATATGATGGAACACCTTCTATTGTTACCCAATTTAGGTTTATAGTTTGTCCCGGTAACAACACTTTCTTTTCTTTTTGAGCAATCTTTTCAATAACATCAGCCGGACCTATTATTATAGTATCTTTCTTGGTAAGTTTAGATATATCGTTAGGGCTAAAGTGGTCGTGATGGGAATGAGTGATAAGAATTAGGTCAGCTTTATTTGAATAGTTTTTAAGTTTCCAGGGGTCAATATAAACGTTTTTTCCTTCTGTTTCAACCTTTATACTGGCATGTCCAAGCCATTTTATATTTTTTACCATTTTGTTTCCTCCTCCGTGAAGAATAACTGAAAAGATTAAAGATATAGATGTTATATAGAAGAACCTTTTATAGAGCATTTCCCCCCCCTTGTTTATAATTACATTATACTTGACAATAGCATAAATTAAAAGTTTTACGGCTTACAAAAAATTACCATTTTATTAATGCTCACTATTTCGTTTGTGTGAACAAAATGGAATAATTATGGCTTTTTTGACTAAAATGCCTTATAGGTGTAAAATATATAAATTATGAAAGAAATAGAAAAACAGTTAAATATTATTAAAAGAAATACAGTTGAAGTCATAGAAGAGAATGAACTTAAGAACAAAATTGAAAAGTCTCTCCTTACCAATATTCCTCTACGTGTAAAATATGGTATTGACCCTACCTCTCCTGATATACATCTTGGGCATACAGTGCCTATAAAAAAATTAAGAGAACTACAAATATTAGGTCATAAAATCTTTTTTCTTATAGGGGATTTTACAGCAAAAATAGGCGACCCAACAGGACGAAACGAAACCAGACCTATCCTTTCGGATGAGGATATCAAACGAAACCTATTGAGATATAGGGAACAGGCAGGTAAAATACTTGATCTTGAGAAGACAGAGTTTGTATATAATTCCAGTTGGCTTGCATCTCTTACCCTTGAAAATATGATAAACCTAACCTCTATTTTTACAATAGCTCAGATTTTAGAAAGAGACGATTTTTCTAAGCGATATAAAGAGAATAAACCTATCTTTATGCAGGAATTTTTATATCCATTACTTCAGGGGTATGACTCTTTTGCTTTAAACGCAGATATAGAAGTTGGGGCGACTGAACAGAAGTTTAACCTTCTTGCTGGTAGAACCATACAGGAATCAATGGGGCAATCTAAACAGGTTGTTATAACTATGCCCATTCTTGTGGGAACAGATGGGAAGATGAAAATGAGTAAATCCTACTGTAACCATATACCTGTTGAAGCTGAGCCGAGTGAAATGTTTGGTAAAATAATGTCTATAACCGATGGTGTGATGGAAGAATATTATAGGCTTTTGACTAGTGTGAAAGAAGAAGAATTTAAGCCTATTATTTCTTGTGACCCAAGAAAGGCAAAAGCACAACTTGCCTGTGAGGTATTAAAAGAGTATTTCGGAGAAGAAAAAGCTAAGCAAGCTGAAAAAGAGTTTGATAGAATTTTTAAAGAAAAACAAGCGCCTTCAGTTATACCTGAATGTTGTGTTAAGAATGAAATTTGTGATGATGCTGGCACTATTTTGATTATAGACCTTATATGTTCTACTGGACTGGTATCTTCAAGGTCAGAAGCCAGAAGACTGGTTATACAGAAAGCTGTAAAGCTGGATGATGTTGTTATAAACGACCCGTTAGAAAGAGTAAAAGTAGAGGAAGGTCAGATTTTGAAGGTAGGCAAAAGAAAGTTTGCCAAAATTAAGTTAGGTTAATACTTGATACCAGAAGGATGTTATGGAAAAAAGTAGAAGAGAGTTGACTTTATACGGTAAAAAGATAGTTGAAAAAGGTCTTGTAGCTGGTCCAGGTGGCAATATTAGCGTAAGAGTGGGAGAGTATGTGCTTCTTTCACCGAGCGGATTTTTTCTTGACGAAGTAAAGGAAGACGAGTGGGTTAGAGTTCATCTTGAGTCTGGAGAGATTGATGGTACCCTTAGACCAACCTGCGAGATATCTATGCATTTGGGGGTATATATAACAAGAAAAGATGTTAATGCTATTGTTCATACCCATCCTTCTGTAACTGTTGGTTTAATATCTGCAGGTGTTGAGTTGAGACCACTTTTTCCAGATTATGTGGCTTTACTTGGTAAAGAAATTCCTATAATAGATTATGTTTTACCTGGGAGCGAAAAAATTAGAATAGAGGTATCAAAATCTTTAGAAACAAGTAATGTTGTGCTTTTAAAAAACCACGGAGCTGTCTGTGTTGGAGAAACTTTAAAAGAAGCGTTTACAAGAAGTTGGCTTGTTGAAGAAGTTGCAAAATCTGTGTTTGTTGGATGTTTAACTGGGAAACTCAGGTATCTAAATAAAGAAGAGATAGAAGAACTTGAAAATATGGAAGCAGAAGATTATAGAAAATCTCTATTGAAATTAAGAAAATAAATTATTATTAGGTTAATATATTTTTCCAAAACACCCAAATAAAGGGTGAAGGAGAAAAGGTACAATGAAGAGAATTAATGAAGTAGAATGGCAAGCTGCTCTTGATTCTTTAAAGCCAACTCAGAAAGAACTTGAGCACGGTTTAAAACTCCACTATGAATCTGTTGTTTTTGATTCGTACTCTCTGGGGGTATATGCAGAAGGTTCCGAAGAATGGAGATTGAAGCATAATGCAGCCGTACAGGCAAAAATAGATGAAGGAGCGTCTGCAGAAGAGATAGCCGATTTCAATGGAGATATGAGACAGATACAAAACATTGTTGACAAACAGGCATGGGAGGATTACCAAGCAATCTTTAATGCTTCAGGAGTTACTTGTATTTTTCAGAACGCTGCAGAAGAGAACCAGTTGCCACTTAGAACTCTTAGAAGAGTTACAAGACATACCCATATTACAGATTTTAGGAAAGATTTTGTTATAAAGGCTATCTCCCCGTCAGAAATAATAAAAGCTAAAAAAGAGAATAAACACGCTCTATATTTTTCTTCTAACGCAGTGCCTTTATTGCAAAGATGGAATTCAACTGAAGAAGAACTTGACCTAATACGTTTGTTTTTCCTGCTTGGTATAAGGATGATGCACCTAACCTATAACCGAAGAAATGAAATAGGTGATGGGTGTGCAGAGGCAGCAAACGGTGGATTGAGCGATTTTGGTAAGATTGTTGTGAAAGAACTAAATAGGACAGGGGTGATTGTGGATATAGCTCATTCAGGTTGGCAGACCAGCAAAGAGGCCGCATTAACATCAAGTAAACCTATGGTAGCAAGCCATTCAGGTTGTGTTGCGTTAAACAACCATTATAGATGTAAACCTGATGATGTAATAAAAGCGATTGCTGACACAGGGGGTTATATAGGTATATGTTGGGTAAGTTCGTTTCTTGGTGGAGACTGTGGTTTAAAAGCTGTTGTGGAACATATCGATTATGTTGCAAAAAAATTTGGACCTGAACATGTAGCCGTGGGCTCTGATGTAACAGGGACACTTAAAAGAGAACCGTCACCTAATTTTAAGTTACCTGAAATAAAAAATTATCCTAGAGGTAGACGAGGATGGCAATCTTTGTGGCCTCCTCCTGTTTCTGTTGTTGATAAAGATAAGATTGCTGCCGCTCAACCTACCTTTGCTTGGACCAATTGGCCTCTTATAACAGTAGGGCTTGTTCAGAAAGGATATAAAGACGAAGATATCCAAAAGATTATAGGAGGCAATGTGTTGCGTGTTGCAAAGGCAAATCTTGAAGGTAGCGCCTATGTTCCAGCTGAGCAAGAATTGTAAATTGTAAAACATAATGCTGAAAAATGTATGGAAGATTTCAGATAAGGTACAACTAAACACCTTGAGTTTTAAGGTTATGGGTGTTGTTAATATAACCGACGACTCTTTCTATAGTAAAAGCAGGTGTAAAGATATTGATACTGCCGTTAAGACTGCTTTGCGAATGGCGGAAGAAGGTGCCGATATTATAGATGTTGGTGGCGAATCTACACGCCCTGGTAGTTGTCGGACTTTGGTTGAAGAAGAGATTAAAAAGGTTGTTCCTCTAATAAAACTTCTTTCAGAAAATCTCGATATACCTATCTCCTGTGATACATATAAAGCACAAGTTGCAGAAAAAGCAATAGAAGCAGGGGCATCTATAATAAACGATATTTCTGCCTTTTCACTGGACCAAAACCTCCTATCTGTAGTAAAAAATACCAAGTGTGGGTATATTCTTATGCATATGCAAGGAACACCTGACAATATGCAAACCACCCCTTATTATAATGATGTTATCAAGGAAATATTAGAGTTTTTTGAAAAAAAACTTAACCTTATGCAAGATAAAGGTATTTCACCTGAAAAGGTAGTTATAGATCCAGGTATAGGGTTTGGAAAGAGATTAGAAGATAACCTTAAACTTATAAAACAACTTGATAGGTTTCAAAAGTTAGGTAGACCTATATGTGTTGGTACATCCAGAAAATCTTTTATTGGCAAAATTTTAAATGGAGTTGGTACTGAGGAAAGGCTCGAAGGTTCTCTTGCTTCAATGGTTGTGGCTTATATTGGTGGTGGGAGGATTTTTAGGACTCACGATGTTAAAGAGACAGTAAGAGTTTTGAGGGTGACAGAATCCATACTTTTTTAACGAAAGAAAAGACAAAAAAATAATAAGGATAAATACGAGGGTTGCCACGTCATTAGAAGGCATTCCTCGCAATGCCACAAAACGGCAGTTAAATACATAAAAGAAAGACGTATGTGTGTTTACTCACTCTGGTACTACGGTGCATACACCTTCCCCTTCTTTGCCTTCTCCCCTTGGAGTGTTTGTAGTAGTAAGTCCCCAAGGAGTTGCAGAGAGGTTAATGGGATGAGGCTTGTCCGCCGAAGCTTGTATTGTAGCGTAGGGGGAGGGGCTTTTGTCTTACGTTTTGCCTGAATCTGTTTTTGCGAGCCGTTTTTTAGCGTGGCAATCTCGCCGAAGGCGGAAAAGGAATGGGAATAAACAATAGTAGGGAAAAAGAGAGGTCGCAGGATAAGTAAAGTGCGTCAAATATAGTAAAGAGAATCTTAAAAAGGGTTGAATAATGAGAATATTAGGACTTGATATTGGAGATAAAAGAATAGGTGTAGCTGTTAGCGATGAAGATAAAACTTTAGCAAGAGGTATAGAGAATATTGTTCGAGATGGTAGTGAAGTAAAAAAAATTAGTCATCTTATAGAAAAATACAAGATTGAAAGTATCGTCTACGGTCTACCTTTAAGAATGGACGGGTCAATGAGTGGGCAGACAGAAAAATCTTTAGCTCTAATTTCTCTTTTACAAAAAACTATTAGTATCCCTTTTATTCCTTTTGATGAACGCCTCTCATCTAAACAGGCAGATTCCATACTATTGGAAGCAAACTTGAGTAGGAAAAAGAGAAAAAAGGTTATAGATAAACTAGCTGCTCAAATAATTTTACAAAACTACCTTGATTCTCAGAGAGAATTAAAAGAAGATGATTTTTAATTCTCTTCTAACCACGCTTTAGCAACTTTTTCTGCAACTTTTAAAGGCACCACTTTATCCAGGGCGGAAGGCATAATATAGTCAGCATTAAGTTTATTTTCTGGTACATATTCAGCTATCGCTTTACTTGCAGCTAACTTCATATTTTCAGTAATCTTTTTTGCTCTCGAATCGAAGACCCCTCTAAAAATACCTGGGAAAGCAAGCAGGTTATTTATCTGGTTAGGCATATCGCTTCTACCTGTACCTATAACTGTTGCTCCGGCTTTTGCAGCGTCTTCTGGCATAATCTCAGGGACAGGGTTTGATAAAGCTAATATAATAGAACCAGAAGCCATCTTCTTAACCATATCACCAGTTACAGTATCAGGACCTGATAACCCAATAAAAACATCTGCCTGCTCCATAGCATCAGAAAGTGTTCCTTCTTTTGATGGTATAAGATATTTTAAGGCATCTTCTTTAGCAAAATTCATATTCTCTTTTCTATCTTTACAGATAATCCCTCGGGTGTCGCACAACATAATTTTTCTGGCACCCGCAAAATGGATAAACTTTGAGACAGCGATACCAGCTGCACCAGCACCATTGATAACAATTTTGACTTCTGAAAGTTGTTTCTCAACTACCTTCAAAGCATTCAAAAGAGCAGAAAGAACAACAATTGCTGTGCCGTGTTGGTCATCGTGAAATATAGGAATATCAAGAGTATCTATGAGAGCTTGTTCTATCTGAAAACATCTTGGGGCTGATATATCTTCAAGGTTTATACCTCCAAACCCTGGAGAGATAAGGGTAACAGTTTGAATTATATCTTCTGTCTTCTGGCTTGAAATACATATAGGGAAAGCGTCTACTCCACCGAACTCTTTAAAAAGTATTGATTTACCTTCCATAACTGGCAAAGAAGCTTCAGCACCTATGTTGCCCAACCCTAAAACAGCGCTCCCGTCGCTAACAACAGCAACAGTATTCCATTTTGAGGTGTAATCGTAAACAAGAGATTTATCTGCATTGATTTTTCTACAAGGTTCAGCAACACCAGGTGTATATGCAAGCGATAAATCGTTTGAATCTTTAAGAGGTACTTTTGATTGTAACGCTATCTTCCCTTTTGTTTTCTTGTGCAACAGGAGAGACTGTTCGTATACATTGTTATTCATTTTTTTCTCCACATAGTAAGTTATCTGTTTAAACTATAATACTTATGGCATACAAATACTTGCTGTGATGCACTTTATAAAAAATTGGTAATACTAAAAACAGCAATTAGTTTTATTTAAACAAAGAGTTTTTAACGATAAAGTTGGCAAAAACTATTGCAACAATTGACATCAATTTTATAAGGATATTTAAAGATGGTCCTGCAGTATCTTTAAACGGGTCACCAACTGTGTCACCAGTTACTGCTGCTTTATGAGCATCTGTTCCTTTTCCACCAAAGTTACCTGCCTCAATATGTTTTTTAGCATTATCCCATGAGGCTCCAGCGTTTGCCATCATAATTGCTACAACAAAACCACTTGTAAGAGCGCCTACAAGCAATCCTAACAGAGCTTCTGTGCCTAATAGAAGACCTACTACTATAGGAAGCAATATTGTTATAGCTGATGGGACAAGAATTTCTCTTTGAGCTGAACGGGTGCATATATCAACTGCTTTTGCGTAATCTGGTTTTGCTTTACCTTCCATAATTCCTTTAATTTCTTTAAACTGTCTTCTTACCTCTTCAACAATATCTTGTGCTGTTCTTCCAACAGCTCTCATTGCCATAGAAGAGAAGTACATAGGATACATAGCACCTATAAAAATACCAGCAAGAAGCCGAACATTCATTACAGATAAATCCATATTTCCGCCGAACATTTCAACCTGCTGATTAAAAGCTGCAATAAGAGCAAGAGTGGTTAATGCAGCAGAACCTATGGCAAACCCTTTACCAGTTGCTGCTGTTGTGTTTCCGAGAGAATCAAGAGCATCTGTTCTCTGTCTTACAAATGGAGGCTGATGAGACATTTCAGCGTTACCGCCAGCGTTATCTGCAACTGGTCCATAGGAATCTGTAGCCAGAGATATACCTAAAGTGCTAAGTAGTCCAACCCCTGCCAAACCGATACCGTAAAGCCCTATCTCTGTATTGTTAAAACCTCCTGCAGAAAGGAAAGCACCTATTGTTGCTAAAACAATAATTATTACAGGGATAGCAGTAGAAGCCATACCAGTCGCCAACCCTTCTATAATAACTGTTGCGTGTCCTGTAAGAGAAGATTTTGCTACATTTTTTGTTGGTGGGTACTCGTCTGAAGTGTAATACTCGGTAAAAAATCCTATAAGTAACCCTGCTACAACTCCGCAAATCAAAGAACCAAACAGTCTTTTATAGTCAGGAAGTATTGTTGCTATTGCAAAGTATGAAGCAATAATAACTATTATTGAAGCCCCATAAAGCCCTTTTCTTAACGCCATAAGTAGGTTTGCTTGAGTGGCGTCTTCTTTAACTCGTACAAAGAAAGCACCTATCACAGAAGCCAAAATACCGAGGGCAGATATTGCAAGAGGTAATGAAATACCTTTCCATCCTAACCCTGCAGTAACAGCAAGAGCCATAGTTGCAAGAATAGAACCAACATAAGATTCATAAAGGTCTGCACCCATCCCAGCAATATCTCCAACGTTATCTCCAACGTTATCAGCTATAACTGCTGGATTTCTTGGGTCGTCTTCTGGTATGCCAGATTCTACTTTGCCAACAAGGTCAGCTCCAACATCTGCTCCTTTTGTGAAAATACCTCCACCTACCCTTGCAAAGAGGGCTTGTGCACTTGCGCCCATACCAAAACATACCATTATTGACGCAATTTGATTAATATCAGTCTGATAAGTCCATCTTACTAATGAATAACCAACTCCAATGAAAAGGAGAGCAAGTCCTACCACTATAAGACCCATAACCAGTCCTGAAGAAAACGCTACCTGTAGAGCTTCGTTTATAGAGTTTTTTGCAGCAGAAGTTGTTCGAGCGGAAGAGTTTGTTGCAATGGTCATTCCAATATATCCGCTTAGAGCTGAAAAAAATCCACCAACAATAAAAGCAAAAGGTACAAAAATACTCATATAGCCTAATGTTGTTAATATGAGAAGCAACACAAATACTATAGCAAAAAATATGCTAACACCTTTGTATTGCCTAACAAGATAGGCTTTTGCTCCAACTCTTATTGCTTGAGCTATTTCTATCATTTCTGGGGTTCCTTCTTTTCTTCTCATAATGCCTTTAGAAAGAAAAACAGTAACAATGATAGCAAAAAGGGCGCTAAGAATTGTAAATATCTGAATACCTATTCCTTCCATTCTTTTTCTCCTTTACCCCCTTCATCCCTATATTTTGAGGGAAACATATATTTGAGGGGTCATTAATTTTACTTATTTGTTGTAAATGGTCATTGCTTTTGCTGTGCTACTTCTAACCATTTCTTCGCAAGCCATAGTGGCAAGTTTGACAGCCTCTTCTATTAAAGGTTTTTCTTCTGTTTTAAACGAAGAAAGCACATAATTGATATAAGATGCTTCTTCTATATCTCTACCAATACCTACTCTTATTCTAAAAAAATCTTTGCTATTTAGTTCAGAAATAACAGAACTAATCCCGTTATGTCCTCCTGCTCCTTTATTGTTAACAATCTTTATTTTGCCAACTTCTATATCAAGGTCATCGTGTATAACAATATAGTCGTCAATAGAGCCACCAAAACGGTCATACAATTTTTTTACAGCTACACCGCTTTCATTTACAAACGTTTTTGGTTTGGCAATTACAGTTTCTTTCCCTGCTATTGATACTATCCACCCTTTACAATAATCTGTTTTAATAACATCTTTAGGAGAATATTTGTTCCTAATAGAGTTAATTACTTCAAAACCAATATTGTGTCTGGTGTCTTGGTATTTTAGCCCAGGGTTGCCAAGCCCTATAAAAATCTTCATTTTTTGTCCGGACTATCTTTATCTTTACGTCTTTCCTCTGCTTTTTGTTGGCTAATAACTTCTGGTTCAGTTGCGCCTTCCTGTTGTTCTGGTAAAGCCTCTTCGAGTTCTTCGTCAGTTTCTTCTTCTTCTTTTGCTACCCGTGGAGCCATTATAGAAATAATTGACCTGTCAAGAGAATCTATTATTTCAACATCATCTCCAAGTTGAATATCTTTCACCAGCACAGTATCTCCTATCTGCATTGAAGAAATATCTATTTCTATCAATTCAGGCATATTGCCAGGCAAGGCTTGTATTTCTATCTCTCTGAGTTCGTGCTCCATTATACCGCCAAGTTCTAGCCCTGGTGCTTCACCGTTTAATTGTATAGGAACCTGCATTCTTATAGGTTTATCCATCCTAATTCTGTAAAAATCAAGATGTAAAACATTCCCCTTTATGGGTTGTATCTGTACATCTTTAAGCATTGTCTTGATTTTTTCTTCGTTTCCGTTCTGCTCAATAACAAGAGAGGCAATAACGTTGTGAGAAGCAAGTTGCCTAATAATCCTCTCTGTTGTTTTTCTTTCAAGCTTTATTGAGCAAGGCGAATGGCCAGCACCATATAAAATACCAGGGATAAACCCTTCTAATCTTGTTTTTCTGGCAGCACCTGTGCCTTTGTTTTCTCTAAGTTGAGCGTGAAAAAGTAGTTCTTCCATAAAGTAACACCTCCTGAAATTTTAATTTTGTCAAAACAGTTAATAACTTTAACATAATAATAAAAATATATCAAATATTTTAATCTTATTTTTTATAAAAGAGAAGACCGTTGAATATTACGCTTCTGCTCTTTTGAGGAGCCTACCAGAATAGTTGCCAACAAGTTCACCTTCTTTAAGAATTAACACCCCGTTAACAATAACATAATTAATTCCTTCTGGGTACTGGTGTGGGTTTTCAAAGGTAGCTTTATCTATTATTGTTTTTGGGTTCCATACAACTATATCAGCCCAAACATCTTCTTGTATTATACCTCTATCTTTCAAAGAGAGTCTTTTTGCTGGTAGAGAAGTCATCCTTTTAACACCATCTTCAAAAGAGATAACCTGTTTTTCTCTGCTATAATAACCTAAAACTCGAGGGAATGTTCCGTACGACCTTGGATGAGGATGTCCAACATTCATAGTTATACTGGAACCATCAGAGCCGACACAAGTTTCAGGGTATTTTAGTATATAAACCACATCTTCCTCAGAAATTTTATGGTATACCATCCTTGTTGCCCCGTGTGAAGGGTTAGCAGAAATAATATCAAGAACAGTGTCTGCTGCACCTTCTGGGGAAATTTCCCTATTGAACTTTCTTGTTGCATCAGCAAGGTTTTTACCTGTCAACTCTGGTATAGAGGAACAACAGTTAAAAACAATTTGTGTAAGGTCGTTATCATAAAGGTTATTCAATTTTTTTATAATATCTTCTTTTATCTCTTTTCTTTTACTGGCAATTCTGTTTATTATATCTTCTGGGGTTCCCTCTCCTGCATAGGTAGGCATAAGAAGTTGTATGGTTCCAGCACTTGCAGTATACGGATATTGGTCAAGGGTTATATCAACCCCTTCATTACGAGTGTTTTTTATTAGGGCGATAGTTTCTCTGCTTTTTCCCCAATTTTTAACTCCACATACTTTATGGTGAGAAATATGTATAGGCACACCTGTCTCTCTTTGTATCTCAAGAGCCTCTTTCATTGAATCTATAACTTGCGCATCTTCGTTTCTTATATGAGAAGCGTAATAACATTTGGTGCCCTGTAACATTTTGGTAAGTTCAATAAGTTCATCAGTATTAGAATATGCTCCGGGAACATAAGCCAACCCAGTAGATAGACCAAACGCTCCTTTATCAACATTTTCTTTGATAATTGATTTCATTTTATTTAGTTCAAGTTCTGTCGGTGGTCGGTTATTTCTATTCATTGCTTGAGCTCTTACTGTATTGTGTCCGATAAGAAAAGCAAAGTTAGGTCCTAAATCTACGCCTGTATTTGATACCTGAAGACCAAAACCGCAGTTTCCTCCTACCACAGTTGTTACTCCTTGTTGGAGATAATTCATAGTTGGACCTAACTTACAATGGGTGTGTAGATCTATGAACCCCGGGGAAAGAAAATTTCCTTCGGCATCTATCTCTATTTTAGCGTCACCTTCAACTGAACTTGCTACCTTTTTTATATATCCATCTTTAATACCTACTTCTCCTTCGAAGGCTTTTTTCCCTGTACCATCTATAATCTGTGCGTTTACAATTCTTATATCGTATTTCATTTTATTGTCCTATATATTTGAATGCCGTACTTGTTATAATTACTGTTCTGATTTTTTGAGAAGCCTACCAGAATAGTTGCCAACCAGTTTACCTTCTTTAAGAATGACAACCCCGTTAACAATAACATAATTAATTCCTTCTGGGTATTGGTGTGGGTTTTCAAAGGTAGCTTTATCTATTATTGTTTTTGGGTTCCATATAACTATATCAGCCCAAACATCTTCTTGTATTGTGCCTCTATCTTTCAAAGAGAGTCTTTTTGCTGGTAAAGAAGTCATCCTTTTAACGCCATCTTCAAAAGAGATAACCTGTTTTTCTCTGCCATAATAACCTAAAACTCGAGGAAATGTTCCGTATGACCGTGGGTGAGGATGCCCTACATTCATAACCATATTCCAACCATCAGAACCTACACAGGTTTCAGGGTATTGGAGTATATATACCACCTCTTCTCCTGACATACTGTGAGAAACCATCATAGTTGCGCCGTGCGAAGGGTTAGCAGAAACAATATCAAGGACAGTGTCTGCCGCACCTTCTGGAGAGGTTTCTCTATTAAACCTTTTTGTTGCATCAGCAAGGTTTTTACCTGCCAACTCTGGTATTGGAGTGCAGTTAACAAAAAATACTCTTGAAAGGTCATTATCGTAATAATTACTCAACTTATTTATTATTGCCTCTTTTATCTCGTTTCTCTCTTTTGTAATTCTATTTTTTATATCCTCAGGGGTCCCCTCTCCTGCGTAGGTAGGCATAAGAAGTTGTATAGTTCCACAACTTGCAGTATACGGGTATTGGTCAAGAGTTACATCTATACCTTTATTACGAGCTTGTTTTATTAGGGCGATAGTTTCTCTGCTTTTACCCCAATTTTTAACTCCACACACTTTATGGTGAGAAATATGTACAGGCACATCTGCCTCTTTTTGTATTTCAAGAACCTCTTTTACTGAATCCACAACTTTGATTCCTTCGTTTCTTATATGAGAAGCGTAAAAAGAGTTGGTACCTTGCAAAACTTTTGATAGTTCAATAATTTCATCAGTTTTAGAATATGCTCCGGGAACATAAGCCAATCCAGTAGAGAACCCAAATGCCCCTTTATCTATATTTTCTTTGATAATTGATTTCATTTTACTTAGTTCAAGATCTGTAGGTGGTCGGTTATCTCTATTCATTGCCTGCATTCTTACTGTATTGTGTCCGATAAGAAAAGCAAAATTAGGTCCTAAGTCAGATACTTCATTCTGTTCCTTGTTAACTATTTCTGTACCACTTCTACCAAACCCGAAACCACAGTTTCCTGTTACCACAGTAGTTACTCCCTGTTGAAGATAGTTCATAGTTGGGCTTGGTGTACAATGGGTGTGTAGGTCTATAAACCCCGGAGAAAGAAAATTACCTTCGGCATCTATCTCTGTTTTAGCGTCACCTTCAACAGAGCTTGCTACCTTTTTTATGTATCCATCTTTAATACCAACTTCTCCTTTGAAGGCTTCTTTCCCTGTACCATCTATAATCTGTGCGTTTACTATTCTTATATCGTATTTCATTTTGTTCTCCTATATATTTTCCCCCACGATTTTCTCCTACCCGCCCCCTTTGTTATCCTGAACTTGTTTCAGGATCTTATCCTTTATACCTACTATTCTTTTTTCTTCTTAAATTCAAACAGTTTCATCATTATTTCTGTTATATCTTTCTGTTTAGCGTCTTCAGGAAACTTAACCATAAAAATATCATCAGAAACTTTCGCAGAATCTAATTTTATTATATCAACTACAAGACAGGAAGTTTCTGGTTTATCAGAATATATCTCTATTTTTGAATATAAAAATGTATCAGCATCTACCCAACATACCATCTCTTTAAATAGTTTGGTTGGGTTTAACTGTCCCATTATTGGGGGAGCTCCGCCAATTTTTTCCATATCCTTCAATGTAAGAACATAGTATGTCTTCCCATCTTTCTTTTTCATTAGAATTTCTATCTCATCTTTTATTTTGTTTAAAGCAGAAAAGTTTTCTTTTCCTCCCAACATAGATATATGGTTTCTGCTTATCGCTTCTCGTATTTTGTCGGGCATTTTTGTTAAATCTGCTGTCATTACTGTATTGAACATACTATGGTATTGTACCAACCGGTTTTCATCTATTAGCATAGTCTGTTCCATAGGAAACGGCATTCCAGCCATTGCTATTTTAAAGTCCATACGTACTTTTTTATCTTTCTGCCAAAAATTTACAGGTATTACCATATCTGTTCCAAAGAGTTTCATAGTTATTTCAAATTGACCGTTTATTTCGTTGAACTCGCTATGTTTCTCTTCCAGTTTTGTAAAAAAAGCATCTTTATCAACCACTTGTGCCTGCACAAAAGTTGTTGCAATCAGTCCAATAAAAAGCAAAGTTAATACTTTCTTTCTCATATTACCTCCCTTTATTGTTTTGTTTTTTCTTTCGTTAAAAAAGTATGTGTTTATGAACGCCCCGTTTTGTTATCCTGAACTTGTTTTAGGATCTCTAACCTAGCCCCCGTAAATAGAGTAGTAAAAACGAGATTCCGGATCAAGTCCGGAATGACAAATAAGGGGGCAACCTCATCCTTTATCGTTACGACTTTCGTTTTTGGTTAAGTTGCCAACTGCCCCTCCACCTACGCTACAATACAAGCTTCGGCGGATAAACCTCATCCCATTAACCTCTCTGCAACCCCTTGGGGACTTACTACCCCAAACATCCCCATTGGGTAGAAGGTGTATGCACCGTAGTACCAGAGTGAGTAGACACCACATACTTTTTTGTCCCCTTTACCAATTCCCTATATCATCTTCCGTTTGGAGTTTTCTATCAATACCTGCTGATATAATTAGGTACGGTACGTTTGTTTTGTCATCTTGCGGGTATTTGTAATATAGAGGAGTACTCCAAGCGTCTAGTATATTCCCGTTCTCATCAAGGTCTTTCTCTTTGAACCTCATATAGGGTCCTTTCCATAGGTTACTATCAACAGGTCCTTGGAGTAACCCTACTAAAAGTTTGGTCTCTGTTCCATCAAAAGCAGGGTAATCCCCAAAATCTGTTGTGTACATAGACAAAGCCGCTTCTATGGCATTTATTGTTGTTTTTGTTCTAACAATCAATGCTCTTACTCGTGCTTTATTATATACAGGTATAGCGGCAGCGGTAATCAAAGCAATAATAGCAATAACAACAAGTATCTCAACCATTGTTATACCTGTTTTATCAATCTTCCTATTTACCAATTCTCCACCTTGTTCCATAAGGGGTATCTTCAAGAAAGATTCCTTTTTGCAACAGAGCATCCCTTATGTTATCAGCTTTGTTAAAATCTTTTTCTTTTCTTGCGACTTCTCTTTGTTGTATCAAGAGAGCCTCTTCTTCGGATATATCAATCTCTTCTTTTTCAAGAATTGCAAGCACACTATCAATCTCTTCAAGAAACCTTTTTGTTTCTTCTGCGTCTTCTTTACCCATTTCTCCAGCAGATATAGATATATTGGAGTTTTTTATAAAGAAAAATATTGCTCCCATTGCAGCTGAAATATTAAGGTCATCATTAAGAGCCTTTTTGAACTCTTCTCTTGCTTTCTGTATATCTTGTTTTATGGTTTTATTGCTCAACTCTCCTTTACAAAAACTTAAGGATTGGTAAAACGCATTATAATTTCTAACTGTATTTTCAGATTGTTTTAAAGATGTTTCCGTAAAATTGAGAGGGTCTCTATAATGGGAAGAAAGCAGTAGGTACCTAATAGCAACAGGGTTAAAATTTTTAGAGATAAGGTCCCTGATGGTGTAAAAATTGCCTTTTGATTTAGACATTTTTTCGTTGTTTACCAACAGATGAGCGCAATGCATCCAGTAGTTGACAAACTTTTTTCCAGTTGTAGCTTCACTTTGAGCTATCTCGTTTTCATGGTGGGGAAAAATATTATCCTCTCCACCTGTATGTATATCAAAACTTTCGCCAAGATATTTCATACTCATAGCAGAACATTCAAGGTGCCAACCTGGGCGTCCTCTTCCAAGTGAAGTGTCCCAGAACACCCCTTCATCTTCTTTTTTCCATAAAGCAAAATCTCTTGCATCATCTTTTGAATACTCATCTGCCGACACCCTTGCTCCTGAACGTACTTCGTCAAGGTTTACACCTGCAAGTTGCCCGTATGTAGGAAACTTCTTTATACTAAAATATATATCTCCATCTTTTTCATAGGCGTACCCTTTGGTCAGAAGAGTTTTAACAATCTCTTCCATCTCTTTTATATGTTCTGTTGCCCTTGGTAGATAATCTGGGCTTTTAAGTCTAAGAATCTCCATATCCTCAACAAAAGCTTTAAGGTACCTGTTGGTATATTGTTTTAGGTCTATACCTTCTTTCAGAGAGCCAGCAATAGTTTTATCGTCAACATCTGTAATATTCATAACCCGAACAACCTTAAATCCAACATATTCCAGGTACCTGTGTAGTAGGTCTTCAAAGACGTACGCTCTAAAATTTCCAATATGAGCCAAATCATATACTGTTGGCCCGCAGGTATAAAGTCCAACTTTACCTTCTACTAAAGGTTTGAACTCTTCTTTTTTCTTGTTTAGTGTATTATAAAATCTTAACATATATCTCTCCATAACAATTGTTTCTTTTTAATGTAATGATACCATAAAACTAATAAGAATACATAACATATTTCAAAAAAAAGCCTATTTAAGTGTATAATCTTAATATGGACAAAAATATTTATGATGTAATTGTTGTTGGGGGAGGGCACGCAGGAATAGAAGCATCTTCTGCGGTAGCAAAAATGGGGATGTCGGTTCTTCTGATAACATTTAAAAAAGATAAGATAGGTCAACTTTCTTGTAATCCTGCAGTAGGTGGGGTAGGGAAGGGACAACTTGTAAAAGAACTTGATGCACTCGGTGGGGAGATGGGGAAAGCAACTGACGCTTGTGCAGTTCAATTTAGAACACTTAACAGGTCAAAAGGGTATGCTGTCTGGTCATCGAGAGCTCAGGTTGATAACGTAAAATACCCTTTATATATGCAACAGGTTTTAAGTAACCAATCAGGCATAAATATTTTAGAAGGTGAAGTAACATCAATTATTATAGAGAACAGGGTAGTTAAAGGAGTAGAGGTTGAGGGTAGCGTGGTATATACTGGAAAAACTGTTGTTCTTGCTTCTGGAACTTTTTTGAATGGGATTATATATATTGGTTTAGAGAGGTTTAAGGCAGGCAGACTTGAAGATGAACAGTCAAGCCAAAAATTGTCGGAGCAACTAAAAAACATTGGGTTTAATATGTTAAGGTTCAAAACAGCTACCTGTGCTCGTCTTGAAGGTAAAACAATAGATTTCAAAAAACTTATTCCTCAGTATGGCGATGAGTTTCCAACAACTTTTTCTCTTACAAAACTTCCACCTAATTTTGAACAGATGCCTTGTTTTATTACTTATACCAACGAAAACACACATAAGATTATAAAAGACAATATTGATAGTTCACCATTGTTTTCTGATGTTTCACAAGGTGCTGGTGCAAGATATTGCCCAACACTTGAAGACAAAATATTGAAATTCCCTCACCATAACCGGCACCATATTTTTCTTGAACCAGAAAGCAGAGAAAATTCCTTTTATTACCCTAACGGATTATTTACAGGGCTTCCCAGAGATATACAAGACCAATTTATAAGAACCATAGAAGGACTTGAGAATGTTACAATTACAAAGTATGGTTATGGTATTGAGTACGATATTATTGAGCCGACCCAAATCTGGCCTACAACTGAAACAAAAAGAATTTCAAACCTATTTCTTGCAGGGCAGATAAACGGAACTACAGGGTATGAAGAAGCGGGAGTGCAAGGGCTTTTGGCAGGTATAAACGCTTCTTTGAAAGTTAAAGGTGAACCACCATTTGTGCTTGATAGAACCACCGGATATATAGGGGTTCTACTTGATGATCTTACCACCAGAGGTACTTTAGAACCTTACCGTATGTTTACCTCGAGAGTGGAGTATCGGCTTATGCTTAGAGAGGACAACGCAGAGTTTCGGTTAAGAGAAAAAGGGTATAAACTTGGGTTGGTAAGTAAAGAAAAATGGGAAAAAACAGAGGATAAGAGAGAGAAAATATCTTCTTTGATAAATGAACTTAAAGAAAAAAAAATAATTGAGAACGATAAAACAATAACTGCTTTTGAATGGCTACGTAAACCAGATACATATATAAAAGATGTTTTACCTGAAACCAAATATTCAGAAGAAGTGCTTTTAAAAGCAGAAATAGAAGCAAGGTATGCGCCATACATAGAAAGAATGTTGCAGGAAATGAAAGAGTTTAAGAATCTTGAAAAAATCAAAATACCAGAGACCACCGATTTTACTAAAATATCTGGGTTATCTCTTGAAATACAAGAAAAACTGTCTCAATTCAAACCTATGACTCTTGGGCAGGCAAGTAGAATTTCTGGTGTTACGCCAGCAGCTATTACAAGATTAATAATATACTTTGGGAAGAAAGGTTCTGCTTAACAAAGCATTCTCCTTGAGGTTGATTATCTTTCTAAAAAATTGACAAAAGACTATTTGAAGGTATACTGGTATTACAAACCTATTACCAAAGGAGAAGAAGAATGTCAAGAAATAGAATGGTTATAAGTATGTCGATATCTCCCGAACTTTATTCACTGATAAACAACCTTGCCAAAGAAAATAAAATTACTCGTAGTGAGTTACTAAAGCGTTCTTTGAAACAGTATATTGCTTCAGAAAGAAGATGGAAAGAGTTGAGAAGATGGAGTAAGGAGTCGGCAGAACGTATGAATATAAAAGAAGAACAAGATATTGAGAGAATTGTAGATGAATGTAGGATTGAGCAAAATAGATGACACTTTCTCAATATCCGCGAGTAGTTGTTGATACTAATGTCTATATTTCAGCAATTCTTTTTGGTGGAAAACCTGAAGAAGTGAGATATTTAGCAAAAGTAGGGATGATAGAAATAATGGTTTCTGAACATATAATTGCAGAAGTCGCAGATGTATTGAAGAAAAAAATTTAATTGGCAGAATTGGCAAATTTTATATGCTACAAATGATATTAGAGAAAATGGTACAATAGTTACTCCCCGAAAAGTTGTTAACATAATAAAAGAAAATAATAAGGACAATTTGATATTGGAATGTGCGTTAGAAAGTAGAGCGGAATACATTGTTTCTGGAGAAAGAAACATTTGCTACCTTTGAAAAAATTTCGCAATAGTTTGATATTAACCCCTTCTGAATTCATACAAATTCTTAGTAAGTAATCAAAAAAGTATGTGGTGTCTATTCACTCTGGTACTACGGTGCATACACCTTCTACACAACAATCGGGCACTCTGAGAACTTACCCTTCTGCATAGAAGACATCTCCGAAGGGTTTAACAGGCTCAGAGTATAAGAACAAAAGGGCTGAACCTTTTGTTAACAGCCCGATTCTTGCTTGAGGTTAGTAGCACCTCGTAATTCGTTCCTAAACACATACTTTTTTAACGAAAAGAAAGCAAAAAACATAAAAGACCCCCTCACCTTGCATCCTCTCCCCCAAGAGGAGAGGCAAATAAGGAAAGATTGTCATTCCGGACTTGATCCGGAATCTCGTTTTTTACGTTGTGCCCATTACTGGCGCGGATCACATTATAGATCCTGAAAACAGTTCAGGATAACAAAATAAGATTAAACAAGGAGGTAAGAATGGCTCAAAATAGTATTAAATCGTGGAAGATGTATAACAAAAGTCTTGAATATCTTGCTTCAGGTAGTTCAACAGGTTCAAAAAGACCTTCCTTTGAAAACATTGAACCTGGGTTGATAGTTAAAGGAAAAGGGTGTAAAGTATGGGATGTTGATGGTAACCAATATATAGATTACCGTAGCGGTATAGGACCTGTTTCTCTTGGTTATGCAAATTCTTGTGTAGATAACGCTATATCAAAACAGTTGAAAGACGGTATTGTATTTGGGCATCCCCACCCTCTCGAAGGTGAAGTTGCAAAAATACTTACAGAAAACATACCTTCTGCTGAAAAGGTCAGGTTCCTTAAAACTGGCGGGGAGGCTGTGGCAGCTTGCATAAAAATATCAAGAGCTGCAACCGGCAGAAACAAGATTATACAGTGTGGTTATAACGGTTGGCTTAACACTCTTTCTACTGGCGGTTTTATGCCTATTGGTATAGCCAATACCCAACCTCTCAAAGGAGTTCCCGTACAGACAGCTTCTTTACATTCTTATTCACCTTGGGGGGATATCGCTCCATGGGAAAAAGCCTTTGAGACATTTGGAAAAGATATTGCAGCTGTTGTTATAGCTTCAAACTATTCGGAAATGGAAAAAGGGAAAAAGTTTCTACCAGCGTTAAGAAAACTCACTAAAAAATACGGTATTTTAATGGTTATGGACGAGATAGTTACCGGATTTAGATTGGCTATAGGCGGGGCGCACCAGTATTTTGGATTTATACCTGATTTAGCAGTCTTTGGTAAAGGTATGGCGAACGGAATGCCAATAACAGCTTTTCTGGGAAGAAAAGATTTGATGGATATGGCTCGCGAGGTGAGTGTGTCATCTACTTTTGGAGGAGAAACCCTTTCTTTGGCTGCAGTTAAAGCTACTATAAAATTTTATAAAAAAAATAGAGTAATTGACCATTTATGGGAGGTAGGTACACTCTTTCAGGAAGGTGTCAACAGATTGTTTAAAAAATATGGTATATCTGCTGAACTACAAGGTTTTCCCGTATGCCCTGTTTTTAGTTTTGAAGATAACGATGTTAGAGCAGATTTTTTTAAAAACTGTTATGCTAACGGCGTTTCTTTATATAATGTACCTTATGTAACTTACGCACATAAGAAGAAAGATATTGAAGAAACACTTAAAAGGATAGAAAAAATTTTGCAAGCACTTGCTGGTCGCAAGTTTTAAGAACTTGTGTTTGAAGTTTCAAGGTTAACTGGCATATCAGAGTTGGTAAGTTTGCTACCGCCAGAAAACCTATCTCTAAGATTTCTTGATAGGAGCCAAACAGGTAAACGTAAAAATTGTATTGCAGCAAGGTAAAATTGTTTTGGGTCTAACCCTAATAGGGTTCCATTATATTGTACTAATTTACTGTAAGCGAAACCACCTAAAAAACCTCCTGCAGCACCACCTATTGCTTCAAAATAGAAAGCCATTGCAAAACCTTCTGCTTGAGAATCGGCTGGGACTGCTTGCACCATAGCCCTTGTTTTGGCAAGCGCAAGCCCTCCGTTAAGGAATCCGTGCACTATGTAGAGAAAGAAAGCCCACGCAAACAGGGAGTTACCTCCAGAAGGAACAAAAAGCCATAATAAGCCCAACCCTGTCAAAGGTAACATCGCAACGGTTATAACCCATTTACTACCTCTTTTGTCTGATTCGTAGCCCCATCTACCTATTCCAAATATACTACCAAGCGCACTAACTGTGCCTAACCAAACTATTTGGCTTGCAGGCATTTTACAACTTTTCAAAAAAACTACCCATAAAGGTATAGAAGCGTTTGACACAAAAAGATGTGAAGCTGTGTACAACCCGTATCTTTGTAATGGTTTTCTTCGTAAAACACTAATAATTCTATTAAATAATGGTTTGCCGTCATTTTTTAAGGGAGTTTCTACTAAACAAGCAAAAAAGTAAGAGCCAGTGAGAGCAACAATGGCAGCAAGACAAAACATAGGCGTAAAACGTAATATAGAAGGGTTTTTCCCAAGGAATAAGCCTAAAGCTATTGGGAAAACCACATCAACCAATCTCAATTTTATACGCATACGAGCAAGGAAAACACCTGTATCTTTTTCTAATATGCTATCTTGTACAAGCGGTTGCCAACTGGTATTTCCGCAAGTAACAAAAAAACCTCTTAAAGCATAAAAGAATATTCCAAGAAAGACCATCTGAACACTTGGGGTGTTGTTGGCAGCAATAAAGGCAAGCCCAAGTAATGGAAAGACAGCAAGAAGTCGTCCCCATGAACATAGGCGTGCTCTACCCATTAAGGGCAGGAGTCTTAACCCCAGCAGTTTCACAAAAGGGAAAGACTGGTTTAATGTAGCCATAACCCCTATATGAAAAGGGGTAGCACCCAAGGTAAGAAGAAAAAGTGAAGATACGTTGCCTGTAATAGAGATAGAGTTATTGATAGAATTTGTAATAGCCGCTTTGATGAGTTTGTCTTGGTTATTTTTACGGTGAAACTCGTTCATCTCTTCAACTATTCTTGGAGAGCGTGTCAAAAAGCATCTTGTTTTGTTTATGCGGTATCTCAGGTCCATATTTGTTTTTTTTAAAAGAAGAAAAAAAGCCGGAGGTTAAAATATACAAAGTAATAGATAGGTTACCATATTTTAGAGGTTATCTCAAATTATAAAAAAATAAAGGCGGAATGAGGGGATAGCAGAGAAAGTAAATAACACCAAATACTTTTTTGTCCCCACTTCCTTTTCCGCCTTCGGCGAGATTGCCACGTTACGAAACACTCGCAAAGACGGAATGGGGGGTATTTCTTTGCACTACACTTGACTAAGACGAAGGTCAGACCCCCGCAGAAAACACCGAGGACCGACCTTCATCACTAGCCCCCGTAATTGGAGTAGTAAAAACGAGATTCTGGATCAAGTCCGGAATGACAATCTTTCCTTATTTGCCTCTCCTCTTGGGGGAGAGGATGTAAGGTGAGGGGGTCTTTTATGTTTTTTGCTTTTACGCTTTTGCTTGCCATTGCGAAGGAACGCTTTCTAATGACGTGGTAAGTCCCTCGAAGGTACTCGGGACAAGACTCCAAGGGTAGAAGGCAAAATAAGGGAGTGAATAGACACCCCATCCTTTTTAAATCCAGTTTCTCAATCTTTGTATTGTCTTATCCTTACCAAGGTGCTCAAGCAACTCAAACAATCCAGGTCCTGTTGTTTTACCGCTTAAAGATACCCTTAACGGATGAAAAACTATCCCTGCCTTATAGTTTTTTGATTCACAAAATTCTCTAACTATCGATTCAAGATACGTTACAGTCCACTCTTTGGAATCTTCAAATAAGGGCAACAGTTCTTTTAACACTTTTTTCCCTTCTTCTGTTAAGTATTTGTTGACGGCTTTTTCTTCATATTCTGGTTCTTGTACAAAAAAACCTATATGGTACGGGACATCCTTTAAAACCTTTATTTTTTCTTGTTCAAAAGATATTGCTTTTATAAGATAGTTCGCCTCTTCTTCTGTTACGGTATCTTTTAAAATTCCTACCTCTTTTAAATACGGTATAGATAAGTTAAAAATCCTTTCAGGGGTGGTTTTTCGCATATACAGACCATTCATCCATAGCAGTTTTTCAGGGTCAAAAACAGCGTTTGACTTGTTACACCTATCAAGACTAAATTTTTGTATTAGTTCTTCTTTTGAAAAAACATCCTGGCTGTCAGATGTTCCCCAACCTAAAAGTGCCATATAATTCGCAAAAGCTTCTGGTAGGTATCCGGCTTCTTTATATTCCCTAACAAAAGCTGCGCCACTTCTTTTACTTAACTTTGCTTTATCTAAACCTAATGTCATAGTCATATGAGCAAACTGAGGTATATCATAACCGAGAGCATCAAACAACATAATATGTTTTGGGGTATTGGAAAGGTGGTCTTCTCCTCTAATTATATGGCTAATTTTCATAAGACAATCGTCAATAACCACCGCAAAATGAAACAATGGTAACCCGTCGGACTTCATAATAACAAAGTCAGGTATATTTTGGGATTCAAAAACAACTTCCCCTTTTATCAGGTCGTGAACCGTAATATTTTTGTTAGGAACTTTTAACCTTAAAACAGGTTTTCTCCCTTCTTTTTCGTATTTTTCTACTGTTTCAGGGGATATAGACCTACAAAAGTTGTCATATCCAGCAGACCTATGCTTACCAGTTTTACTATTCCTCTCCTCTATCTCTTCTTTTGTGCAATAACATTTGTATGCCTTACCTTCATTTAGAAGTTTTTGAGCCGACTTTTTATAAAGAGATAACCTTTCAGTCTGTTTATAAGGACCAAATTCTCCACCTATATCAGGTCCTTCGTTCCATTCTATACCAATCCATTTAAGGTCCTCCATAATAGCGGTCACAAACTCTTCTTTAGAACGTTCAGAATCGGTATCTTCTATCCTTAAAACCAGGGTACCGTTACTGTTCTTTGCGAACAGATAATTAAACAACGCCATTCGTGCGTTACCAATATGTAAAAACCCTGTTGGGCTCGGCGCAAACCTTACTCTAACCATTTTATTTTTTCCTTTCTGTTGTTATTTGTAATATAATAATTATACATTTTTGCTTTAAATAATCAAAATAAGAAAGGAGGGGGATATGAAGAGATTAAAATATGTATTGATTTTGTTTATATTGATTGTTGTAAGCGTTAAGGCAGAAAATAATGCTTATACCCAATGGCAGAAAAGAAGAGAACTATTAAAGCAAGATAAAAGCGTAGCAAGGTATTACACTTTTGAAGATGTAAAAGATAGCAAAAGTGTAGTAGTTGACCTTGGCAAAGATGGAAAAAACCTCTTATATACTACCTACCAAGACCTTGTAACCAAAGAAGTTTTTGATGACCTTCAAGTGATAGAAGGTAGGTTCCCCGGGAAAAAAGCGGTAAGGTTGGATAAAGGTTCTTATCGGGGAGAAACATTTAATATAAAGGATGACCAGTTTAGCGCAGAAATATGGTTTCGCCGTCAAGGTCCCGGCAGTGTAATACCTGCAAGCAAATTTAAAGTTGGTACCATTCTTGCAGTTTCAGGTTACCGTGAAGGTTGGCGACTCATCTCGTCTTATGAGTCTTCTAACACTCTAAGTTTTGAGATAGGGCAACCCAATGGTTCAACTATAAATTATGCGAAAGTTCCTTTAGCAGACAATGTTTGGCACCATCTTGTAGTGACGTTTGATGGCACAAGAATGAATTTATATATTAACGGGCAACTGGCTGAAAAAAGTATGACAATGAGAGATGAAGATAAAAAAACAGTCAAGACAGACTCTTTTAAAGGTAAATATGTTCCAGCGAAAGCCCCTTTTGTGGTAGGTTTCTCAGGATACGGGGTTGGGTCATCAAAACTTGATATAGACGAAATAGTTATATACAACAGAGTTCTTAAACAAGAAGAAATCTCTTTTTCGCATCAAGACATCTTTTTGAAAGCAGATACCTATATTAAGCAAGGTAACTACAAAAAAGCTCGAGAAGAATATGGCAAAATGAAAGGGCAAGCCGGTTTTGGTACTGAGTTTGCGTTATTTAATATTGCTGAAAGTTACAGGTTAGAAAAGGATTATGTTAACTCACATAAAACTTTTGAAGAGATACAAAAACTGAGCAACCTGTCTGATTATTACCGGATATATGCTTTTTTTCAGCAAGCAGAAGTTTATCTTGAACAGAAAAACAACATTAAAGCCAGAGAAGTCTATCAGAAAATTTTGCAGGTCCCGGGAGCATTAGAACACCATATTTTTAACTCAAAATTAAAAGTAGCCGATACATACAAGGATGAGAAAAAATATTCTGTTGCAAGACAAATATATGAAAAACTTCTTATAGAAGAAGAATCAAAAAAGTTACCTCATGATGGTTATCGGCTTGACCTTAGGGATAGGCTTGAAACAATAGATGGGTTGGCTGATGGTGCAACTTTAAAAACTCGTCACGAAAAACTTGTTGAGTGGGTCAATAGCCCCAAAAAATCTATATATGTGTCTATAAAAGGTAATGATAAAAATATAGGAACAAAAGCAAAACCCTTTGCAAGCATACGAAGAGCTCAAGAAGAAGTGAAAAAAATAAAAAAAGAAGGTATGCCAGCAGGGGGGATCAATGTTTATCTTAGAGAAGGTAAATACCTTATTGATGAGAGCATTTCTTTTGGGATAGAAGATTCTGGTACAGCAGACGCTCCAGTAATATATAGAAATTACCCAAACGAAGAAGTAAGAATTATGGGTGGGAAACAGGTAACCAATTTCAAACCGCTTTCTGACCCTGAAATAATCAGACGTTTACCAGATGAATCAAAAAACAAGGTATGGGTGTCCGATCTTAAAGAGTTAGGCATAATAGATTATGGGCAGTTACTAAACAGAGGTAGCCACGCTAAATCGAACCTTTCTGCCCTTGAACTTTTTTTTGATAACAACCCTATGACGCTTGCACGTTGGCCTAACCAAGGGTACGAGAGAGTATCGAAACTTGTTACACCAGAGGGCGACGGAGTGTTAGGTGGGCAATCTCCACGGACAGGTACTTACCAATATGGCAGATTCTGTTATTCTGGCGATAGACCTTTAAAATGGAAAGAAGATAAAAATATATGGATATACGGTTATTTTGCTTACGAGTATGAGAAGAGCCATACCAATATAACTTCAATAGATACAGAAAACCGTATAATCAACATTGGCCCTGACACACGGTACCATAGAAGTGGAATAGAACGCCATTTTATTAGGGTTAAACAGAATGCTCCTTACGTTGTCTATAACCTATTAAGCGAACTTGACGCACCGGGGGAATGGTATCTTGATAGAGAAACAGGGAAACTATATTTTTACCCGCCATCAGACATTAAAAAAAGCGAAATATTTGTTTCAACCTTGAGTGTACCTTTTTTAGTGATGAACGACGCATCTCACATTGGGTTTTACGGGTTGACATTTGAAGTTAACCGTAGCAACGGGCTTGAGATAAAGAAAGGGCAGAACAATTTGATAGCCGGTTGCACAATAAGGAATACAGGACAATGGGCAGTAGATATACCGAGCGGATGGAACCATAAAGTATTTGGTTGTGATATGTATAATATGGGCGAAGGAGGGGTGATTCTTGACGGGGGCGATAGAAAAAAACTTATCCCGGCAGGTCATCTTGTTGAAAACAACCATATTTACAGTTTCAATAAATTTGAAGGGGGATACAGGCACACCGTTCGTATTCAAGGTATAGGGCAAAGGGTTTCCCATAATGTTACAAACGACACGCCTATGCAAGCAATACATTTTATTGCAAACGACCATATTATAGAGTTTAATGAACTGCACGACATTGTTTATGAAGGTAGAGAACTCGGAGCAATGTACGTCTATTCTAACAATTGGGCTATGATGAACAGAGGCAACATTATACGTAACAATTTTTTTCATCATATAAGTTATCACTCTTCGCCTAACCTAACACAAGGTTTAAACGCAATACATATAGACGCACTTAATGGTGGGCTTGTAATAGAGAAGAACTTTTTTTACAGGTTTCCCAGTGGAGTATCAAATCCTCAACCTGAAAACCGTATCGAAAACAACATATTTGTTGATGCAGGCAACAGAAGTATAGGGCAAGGGAACCGAACAGGTATTTTTTATACCCCAGACGGAGAACCTAAAGTATGGCTAATCAACTCTTGTCTTGTTAGGGACCTAATTTTTGCAAGATATAAACAACCACCTTGGAGTAATAGATACCCGCAGTTGTTTGATGTTCTATATAGAGATAAACCAATAGCCTGGCCACAAAATAATTTTATAGAACGGAATATCAACACAGGTGGTCCCTTTTTATCTATATCAGCGGGTATTAAAGACGACAACATCATAAGAAACAACTGGGACGGAGACGACCCGTTTTTTATTGATAGAAACAATGCTGATTTTCATTTAAGACCTGGTTCACCTGTTTACGGGTTGACAGGTTGCGAACCTTTAACTATGAAAAATATAGGGGTCTACAAAAGCCCTCTAAGAGCCAGTTGGCCTATAAACAGAACAAAAGAAGATATAGGTAGATACTATAAATCTGATTGGAGTGGCGCTGGGGCATTATTAAAAACAGATTTGATGCGTCCTTTAAAAAGGATAAGCCCCACTAAATATCACACAGTGCCATTAAAGAAAAGTTCTGTTGATATAGATGGTAACCTAAATACAGCAGAATGGGGTCAACTTGATAAGAGTAACTCTTTATCAATAGAAGAGTTTTATACAGGAGAAAAACAGGTAGGCGCAAAAAGTTATGCGTGGTTTCAGTACGACAATGAAAACCTATATATTGCAGTCAAACACGAACCTGACCCTTTTAAAGTAGGGATGTTACCGAGATTGAAAGAACATTTACCGCAGTTTGAAGTAGCGATAGAAAGTCAGCACGGTCCAAAGAGCTTAGGTTGGTGGATAGATGATATGGTAACAGGTCCTGTATATTCTTTATGTTTTAATTATAACGGTGAGTTTAAAGTGAACAATATTTTTGGGATGCCACATAAAAATGTTGTTGAAATAGAAAAAGCGGTAGAGTATAAAAGAGCAATACAGAACGATGAAAATAGAGTCTGGACCCAAGAGATTAAGATACCATTTAAATCTCTCGGTATAACTCCAAAAGACGTAGAACAACTTGCCTTTAACCTTGGAGTTTATAATAAAGCAGGCTGGTTTGCTTGGGTATCCACAGGCTGTTCAATCTGGCGTGTAGAGAACGCAGGGTTTATTAAATTTGCTAAATAAGAAAAAACTCTCTGGTATGTTCTGTTTAAAATATGGTGCGGGTAGTAAACCATATCAGTTATGATAATCACTTTAACTTTTAGTGGTATGAACTGTTTTAAAATGGAGATATAAAATGGAAAAGAATAAAGATGTTGTTCTACTTGAAAAATTTAGAAGATATTTGTCTGCAACAAATAAGGTAGAAAAACAAACTCTGTTAGAGGACCTTAAAAGTTACCAAGGCGATTATACTGAATTGTTTAAACAATTAGCGCCTATACCTGCTGATACCAATAAAGGAATAATTAAGAACCGACCTTTCACGCTAAAAAAATTTTATGAAAAATACCCTGATGAACTAATATCAATGTATATCCCAGACGACTATAAACAAGGCGAGAAACGACCAATGGTGCTTTTTTTACACGGTGGTGGGCAGGCGATGTCAAGAGATACAAGCAAAAAACTTTTTGAGCAGAGGATAACCGATATAGTTGAAGAGAGCGGATTTATCTTTTGTGCTGCTTGTGCCCCTTACAGCGAAACATCTTTTAACGGCTGGAACCTTCCCGGTACAGACGATTTTATTATGGATGTAATAGAAGAGATGGAATCTTGTTATTCTATCGACCCTGATAGAATTTTTCTTGCTGGGACATCAATGGGCGGTATTGGGACAATACATTTAGCCCATAGATTAAGCGATAGGTTTGCGGGCGTGTTTGTATCTTCCAGTTCTTGGGATATAGCCTACTGGCCTTGCCTTATAGGTACTTCGGTTTGGATATCTCAAGGGCTAAACGATGCTGTTATGTTTCGTAGAAGACATGGGACAGATATAGAGTTTGCAAGGCTTATGAAAAGAAGGCTTGAAGAGTCAGGGGTAGAATGTTTCTATCGTGAAAACTCTGGCGGTCATCCTATCGCTAATGGAAGAGTTGCTCTCAGAGAATGGCTTGCTTGGGCAAAACATAAGACCAGAGACCCGTTTTTTCCACGTGTTGTAGCCCTTACACCGAGAGGACTTACTCCTTGGATAGATTGGCGAAGACATCCTGTGCCTGTATCTGCTTATCAAACAAGCATAGATTTTCACGATATACCTCATTCACCTCATTGTAGGTGGGTAACAGTAGAAGGTATCGGCAACAACAGTATAATGTATGATATGGCAGAGATAACGCCTTGTAAAGACGATGTGGAAGAAGATTGGAACAATTTTCAGGTTATGCTGAAAAGAAAACATATCAAGGCAGGTTTGGTTGAAACTTTTCTTGATAAATCAGGTGTAATAGAAGTGAACGCTCAGAACGTTAAAGGGTTTACTTTATGGTTACATCCAGATATGCTTAACCTTGATAAAGTAAGAATCTTTGTTAACGGAATAGAAAAGTTTAATGGTCCAATTATCTCTAACGCTGGTGTTTTGGCAGAATCGTTTGATAGAAGAAGGGATTGGGGTTTGCTTTACCCTGCAAGTATTACTCTTAAAGAAACAGAAGAAGATTTTTGGGTTTGGAAAACAACAGCAGACCAGATAAAACTTGGTCGTTGATAATGGGTTAGGAACATATTATTATGGAAAATATCTATCTCGCTTTGTACAATTCAATCCTACTATTTATATTAGTGATAGCGTTTCCTTTTGTATGGAGAAGAATAAAACCTGATAAGAAGTTTCCGGGTGATTGGAAGGAACGTTTTGGGGTATATAATAGAGAGGTTTGTGTTAGAATGAAACAGAGCAAGAATGTATGGATACATACAGTTTCAATAGGGGAATTTCTTTCAGTGAACCCTCTAATCAAAGAATTGCAGAAAGAAAACAATGTGGTGGTAACCCTTGCAACCAAAACAGGTAGAGGGGTTGCTGAAGAAAAATTTCCTGATACAACTCATCTTTTCTTCCCAGCTGACTTTTATCCTATAATGATGAAAGCGGTTAACAGGATAAACCCCAAACTTATTATTATAGTAGAAACAGAGATATGGCCAAGTTTATTAAAAATTGCTTACGATAAAAAAATACCTGTAGCGCTTATCAATGGGCGTATCTCCCCCTCTTCTTACCCAAAATATAAAAAGATGAGATTTTTTGTAGGCAAGTTCTTAAGGTTCTTCTCAGTTATAACTATGAGGAACCAAGAAGAAGCTGTCAGAATTATGGATATGGGCGCTCTCAAAGAAAAAATCAAGGTTGTTGGTAGTATGAAATTTGACCTGGCTTATGATATGAGTAAACAGATAAACCCTTCTAAAATAAGAGAACAATATAAGATTTCCAGTAACAAAAAAGTGGTAGTTTTTGGTTCTCTACATCCAGCGGAAGAAGAAGGGGTTGTTGAGGTGGTGGAAAAGTTGCTTAATAGATTTAAAGATATACTTATAATTATTGTTCCAAGATACCTTGATAAGACAGATATATACAAACTTCTTTCAAATAAAAAAATAAAATATATGAGAAAAAGTTCTTTTATGGCTGATGAAGAGTTTTCGGTTCTTATTGTTGATACTTATGGGGAGCTGAACAATTTTTATAGTGTATGCGATATGGCTTTTGTTGGGGCAAGCCTTAATCCTTGGGGAGGGCAGAACCCAATAGAACCTATTTCTTTTAAAAAACCAGTTGTATACGGTAAGTATAACTGGCATTTTCTTGAAGAATGGAGACTAATAAAAGAAGGTGGCGGAGGTATAGAGGTAGATTCGTTTGTATCTTTATATGACCAACTGGTAAAACTTATTGAAAACCCTTCGTTAGCATCAGAAATTGGAGAGAAAGGGTATAACACTCTTCTTGAAAATATGGGAGCTACAGAACGAAACCTTAAGGTTCTTTCACGTTTTCTGTAAGTCTTTATGTTTTGCCTTTGAATCTATAAACGCCCAATTTTACCATCCTGAACTTGTTTCAGGATCTCTCATTTAATCCACTTTGGTAGTAAGTAAAGTGTAAAAACGAGATTCCGGATCAAGTTCGGAATGATATACAAGGGGCAATCTCATACTTTATCATTACGTCTTTAGTTTTTTCTTAGCCTGCTAACTGCACCCCTCACCCTTAATCCCTCTCCCTCAAGGGTAGAGGGCAAAAAAGGGGAGTGAATAGACACCACATACGTCTTTCTTTTATGTTTTTATCTGCCGTTTTATGGCATTGCGAGGAATGCCTTCTAATGACG